>CAZOHX010000462.1:0-3145 GCA_964579315.1 uncultured Saprospiraceae bacterium | reverse complement strand
AAATTAAAAAACTATTAAAACTATATACCATGTTTAAAAGAAAATTCAAAAGAACGTATCAAGTGCATGCAATCAATGCACCTGTGACTAAAAATATGTAAAACCAAACATATTTAAACACAACAAACTTTTAGGTTAGTTTGAAGAGTCCATTACATTTTGTGATGGACTTTTTTTATTGCTCCTAATATTGACTTAGAAGTCAAAAAAAGATGCCCCATTAAAAAATGAGACATCTTCAACAAACTAGTGTTTAAGTGTTTCAGAGTTTGAAAATTAAGTCAAAAAAAATGTTAAGTAGATTTCATCTTTTCACATATACATAGAATTACTTTTTGACTTATATAACTATACAAATTTAAAATCATACAGCTACAATAAAAAGTTTTTCACCTATACAAAACCATAATAACCACTGTAAAAAGGCACTCAATACCTATACAATTCAAAAATAATAGTAATTTTAGCTTTTAAAAATTATATAATCGAACATCTATTCCCACATGTGTATCATCAAAAAAATAGCAACGTTTGGAATAATATACTTTATTCTTTTACAGACCTTGTTAGGACAAAGCAATCAGATTGACAGTCTTCAATTGATTCTGAGCAAAGACTCAAATCAAATCTCGGTTCTAAATAATATAGCGAATGCTTTCATTCAAATAGATCCACAAAAAGCTATGCGTTATGCAAAAAAAGCTATGCAAAAAGAATCTAAGAAAAATAGTCCAGAAAAAAGCAAATCATTGAGAATACTGCTCGAGGCAGCCATCAGAGATAAAGATATTGAACAAATCAACAAAACTCAAAAAGAATTATTAGAATACCCCCAAGATGTCAGCCCCTTTGAAAAAGCAAATTTACTATTTTGTAAAGGACTTTTAAACTACAAATCTTCATCCTATTCTGATGCAAGTATCAACTTTTTTGATGCTTTAAAATTTTTCGAATTGTCAAAACATGACATAGAATATTGTCAAATACTCAAATATATTGGGATTACTTACTACCATCAATTCGCACCTAAAAAGGCTCTAAAATATTATCGTATGTCACTTGAAAATGCACTAGAAAATAATTTTCCGAACGAAATTGCACTTGGGTACAATAATGTAGCAGCAGTCTATAACGAACAAAAACTTTACAAAAAAGCGATTTATAATTTTAACAAATCACTAGAGATTAACAAAATCAATAAAAATACTCATTTAGAAAGTATTAATTACCTCAATTTAGGCATTGTTGAACGAAATTTGGGAAACGACAAAAAATCATTGACCTATTTTCACAAAGTACTCAATACAATTGGCCCAAATAGTTCACGCATAAAAGCTGCAGCTTATAATTTTATTTCTAAATACTTTTTGAATAAAAACAAATTAGATACTGCCATTTATTTTGCAAAAAAAACGCTTAATCTCAAAGAGAAACCCATTGCACAATCCATTCGCTCCACCAAATTATTAAAAACTATTTACCTCAAATTAAGAGACACATCATCCGCATATAATTATGAAATTCAAAATAGATTTTTGACTGATAGCTTTTATGAAATCAATAATCTCATGAGAACCAATTTTACAGAATTACAATATGATTTAGATAAAAAAGAGCGTCAATTAATATACAAGAGTAAACAAAATAAATTGGTCTATACTATTCTTGGACTAGTACTTCTATTACTAATTATTTTGGCTCGATTTATTTATAATAAACTAAAATTCAGGCTTACAGAAACTGAAAAAGATAAGCAAATTATCAAAAACACTCTTTCATTAAAAAACAAAGAATTAACTGCTAAAGCACTTTATCTTATTCAAAAGAATGAATCCATGATGCAGATTTCAAACGAACTAAATAACCTAGCAAAACAAATGGAATCTCAAATTCAACAAAAAAAAATACAGAAAATTGCTTCAAAACTAAATAAGAGCACCAACGAAGATGTTTGGAAGGAATTTGAAATGTATTTTCAGTCTGTCCACTCCAATTTTTATAGCAACTTGCAATCAAAATTTCCGAATTTAACCACTAATGAAAAAAAGTTGGCAGCTTTTTTATGTATGAATATGAGTTCAAAAGAAATTTCCGCCATCACAGGACAAAGAATAGCAACATTGGAAGTTGCAAGATCTCGATTGAGAAAAAAATTAGGAATTTCAAAACAAGATATTAGCTTGCCAAATTTTTTAGCTCAATTTTGCAGCTTATCGTAACTTCATCAAAGTCTCAAAAGGGCCATCAACAAGCATCATATTAATCATCCAAGCAGGAATACTTCCAGCGGGATCACCATAAAATTGATAAACAATTTTCACCTTATCCTTTTCTGGGATAAATTGCCAGCTGCCATATGCATTAACCATTCTTACAAAGCCAGATTTTTCATCAATCTTTCCTTGAATTGCAGTCATATCATAGCGTAATCCATTATCTTTTGTTTTAATAGATTGAATTACTAAATCACGATCACTCACTGGCCATGGAAGATCTAGAGAATAATAAAGAGTTCGATTATTGCCTTTTTTATCTATCAATTTTCCTTTTGACACACTATACACCCAATTGGGATAATGTTGAACATCGTCTAAGATTCTTTCTAATTCATCTACTGTTTTTGAAGTATAAGTTATTGCTTTGAATTCTTTCACTTTTTGATGATCAAGTTTTCTGGTAAATATTTGAATCCTGTCTTTGTCTTTGGCGAGTGCCCATTGATCTTGGGCATTAGTTATTGCAAATTGGGTCAAAAGGGATAAAAAAAGTAGAAATTTCATAAATATAATTTTTAGGATAGAATTACTTACATTTTAACGGGATATTGAAAATTTTGTTATCTACTACTTGGGGCAATATCTTGAGTCAATGGGTCATGCCCCATTGAAGCGTAGTCGCCCATTGGAGCGTAATTGCATATTGAAAAAATGCTCTCGTTTGACAACGAGAGCATTTAATGTTTTAGGGATTATTATGTAGTGAATTTTAATATCTATAATACTCAGGCTTAAATGGACCATTTTTAGGTACATTGATATAATCTGCTTGTTTTTGTGTCAATTCTTCCAATTCGACACCAATTTTAGAAAGATGTAACATAGCTACCTTTTCATCCAAGTGTTTTGGAAGCATATATACTTTATTT
>CAZOHX010000461.1:0-3147 GCA_964579315.1 uncultured Saprospiraceae bacterium | reverse complement strand
AATGGATTGACGAATACCGCAAATTATTTACATACATTGATATGAAAAAGAAATAAAAAATGAGAATGTTTGAAATATTGGGACTCCTATTGTAAAAACAAGGTCAATCTTTTCATTGCTACCCTTAAATCATCTTTGGATACACTTGGATAAACTACTCTAAATTGACCGTGTTTAGTATGACCAAATCCTTCTCCAGGCGTTAAAAGAATTCCCGTATTATGATAGATTTTCATCCAAAATTCATTTTCAGAAGCCTGTGAATTTTCTTTTAAATATTTGGAAAAATCTGCCCAAATAAAAAGACTTCCCCTTGAAGGAACAAAAGGAATACCCAATTTTTTAAAGGTTTTAACTACTACAATATAGGATTCGGTCAAGACCTTTTGATTTTGAAGTATATATCGAGTAATGAAATCATCATCACTAAATACTTCTTGCATCATCCATTGAGTATAATTGGAAGCCATATTGGGTGCATTGAAATTATCATATGCCTTGATTAAATCTTCATTGTGAGAATAAATCATACCGATTCTAAAGCCAGAAATACCAAAATCTTTGGATAGCGAATACCAAAAATGTAAATAATTGGATTTTTGATGATTCATGATTTTTACAAATGATTCGAATTTTCTTTGAGAAGCATAATCCGCTTTGATTTCGGGATGCTGTGTATCTATCAACGATAATCCATAAATTTCATTGACGATCATGTGAACTTTGTGTGTAATACACCAACGGGCAATGGTTTCCAATTGGGTGTATGAGTACATACCACCTGTGGGATTATCAGGATTGGTGATAATGAGCATTTTAAATTTTTTATGCTGATTTTTTATGTCTTTCCATGCTTTATTGAGATGATTTATGGTCAAATGGGGTTGATCTAAAATATCATCCAATTCATGATGGGTTACTAAATCATATCGCTCAATGCCCGATTTATTTCCAATATCTTGTCGATAAACAGGATAGCAGGGGGCTGGAAACACCGCCACATCTCCTTGATCGCCTAAAATTAAGCTCGTCATTTCTATGACAGCTGTGGCTCCTGCTGATATTCCTAATTTATGGGCATCCATGGGGCATTTTGTTAGATGATGGGATAAGAAATCAGCCATAACTACTCGAAAGCTAGGTGCTCCCAATGCAGAAGTATAATTCGATACCCAAGCAGGAATTTCTTGTTTTTTACTGATGGTCTCTATTTTTTCTTTCATGACGGACCACATCAATTTATTTTCAGCTACATTTAAAGGAAAGGTTCCGTTGGGATTGGTATCCTTATCATAAAGGTTTTGTATGGCTTCAAAAAATATTTCAAAATCAGGACGAAGTATGGTATTGATAGCTTTGAATCCTCTTGAAGATAATGTGGTTTTCATATTTTTAATTTTTGAAAATGCGTTTTTTTGAGGTAAGATAGTAAAACAAAATTAATATCTTTACAAAATGAAATATATCTACTACATTTTATTAGGATTTTTATTGACAAGTTGTAAGGTAAGTCATACCGTTTATTATGGGAAAAATTGGAAATTAGCCAAGTCTATTGCTGAAAATCCTATTTTTCAAGACCATTTTACTGGATTTGTATTGTATGACCCATTAAAAAAGAAAAATCTCATTGATATCAATGGTGATAAATATTTTACGCCTGCCTCAAATACCAAAATCTTTACTTTTTATACTGCTTTAAATTTTTTAGGAGATTCTATGCCCGTTTTGAATTACCAAGTGCTTGATAGCGTATTGGTTTTTCAAGGTACAGGAAATCCTTTATTTTTAAATCCGAAATTTTCAGATACAACCGTTTTTTCAATTTTAAAAGATACTTCTAAGACTTTAATCTACAATACAGATAATAATAAAAATGAAAAATATGGTTCAGGATGGGCATGGGATGATGCCCCGTATGAGTATCAAGCCGAAATTACACCTTTCCCTATTTTTGGCAACTTAGATGTCAATCATCATCCGATAGCATTTTCTGATAGTATTTTTACAAGCATGTTGAGTGATACCATTCATCGAGAAATTTCATTGGGTAAAACTTTGCCATATATCCCATTTCATACCATATCCATTCCTACTCCCGACAGTATGTATATCGTCCTTTTACATGAAAGTGATAATCATATGGCTGAACAAATTTTGGCTATGGCAAGTCAAAAAAAGTTGGCAAAACAAGACACCAAGGCAATTATCCAACTTGCGGAAGAAAATTTGTTTTCAGATTTATCAAATAAACCTAGATGGGTAGATGGATCAGGATTGTCAAGATACAATCTATTTACACCCAATGCTTTCATTTCTACTTTACAAAAAATATATAACAAAATAGGGTGGAAGGAGATACAAAAATATTTTCCAGCAGGGGGAGATTCAGGTACGCTTAAGGATTACTATTCAGGGAAAAACGGACCTTATATTTTTGCAAAAACAGGAACACTATCCAATAATCATAATCTTAGTGGCTATCTCATTACGAAAAAGGGGCATATTTTGATTTTTAGCTTTATGCACAATCATTATATTTATTCTTCTAAAAAAGTAAAACCAGAAATGGCGAAAATTTTTGAAAGGATTTGGGAAAAATATTAGAGAAATATAATATTTATCAAGGTTTATAGCAAAATTTCCTACAAATTACATATTTTTGTAATAATGGAGTGTGCAATAATTTATCAAGATGGTAACGTTTTCAATATATTAATCATTCTATCAAACATATTATCTAAAACTAATTCTATTACAAAATCTGCTTCTGATTAGTAAAAGAATATCTAAAACAAAATGACTATGAAAAAAGTAATTATCTATGCCTTAGTGGCACTAGGAGTGTTCACCCTTATTATTTCAAATTTAGGAACATGCAGTTGGGGAGGTAGTTCAACCGCAGTATCCAATGGTGTTGATGGTGCTAAAGAAGTACTTACAGATGTCGAAAGTGGTGTAAGCGATGATGAAAATGATTCAAGTATTGATGAGAGTGATTTCGATGATGAAGATGGGGACTATGATATTGATGACAGTACAAGCTCAAACGATGAAGACAATGCAACGGCTTCTACAGATGATGAAGAATCAGATAGTGATGATGAAGTTACAGTTGCAGGAGATGAAGATGAAACAGATGTGGTT
>CAZOHX010000460.1:0-3149 GCA_964579315.1 uncultured Saprospiraceae bacterium | reverse complement strand
TATCTCCCACTATTTGTCACGCACTCATTTAAACAAGCCCTACTCTATAAACCAAAAAATAAAGTATCCCAAATATTTTTTTTGCAAATTACACACGCAATTTCCAATTTTATGCGTTATACAAATAATTCTTAAGGACGAAAACAAAATTTTAAATGAGCAGCAATAATCAAAAAATACTTTTAGTAGAAGATGATCAAAATTTTAGAGATGTATTATGTGCCTATCTAGAAATGCATGACTATGATGTGACCATTGCCAAAGATGGTATGGAAGGTTGGGTAATGTTTAACAAAGGCATTTATGATATTTGTATATTGGATGTAATGATGCCACGCAAAGATGGATTTTCACTCGCAACAGATATTAGGAGTAAGGATAAAAATGTACCTATTATCTTTTTGACAGCCAAAAGTATGAAAGAAGATGTACTAAAAGGATTAAAGATAGGTGCAGATGATTATATGACCAAGCCTTTTAATTCTGAAGAACTTTTATTAAGAATACAAGCTATTCTAAAAAGATCATCTGCGGCTCCAGATCCAAGTGATGATATCAAAGAATTTGAAATAGGTAGCTTCCATTTTGATTTTCCGTTGAGAATATTGTCCTTTCGACCAGATACAACTATTAAAGTGAAATTATCTCCAAAGGAAGCTCAATTACTTCGTATGTTTTGTGTAAAAATGAATGATGTACTTCCTAGAGCAGAAGCCCTCGTCAAAATATGGGGTAAAGATGACTATTTCACAGCACGTAGTATGGATGTCTTTGTAACGAAATTGCGTAAATATCTAAAACCAGATCCGAAAATTGAGATTGTGAATATCCATGGTAATGGGTTTCAGTTGTTGGTTAAGGAGGAGGCTTAGATGATTACTATTCTTGTTATTCTATCATTTTTTTACGGGTTGGTTTTAATCTTCTATTACAATAGATTGTCTAACGGTTGACTATTCTCTATAAGCGAATTTTCGCCTAAACTCCCTATTCTTTCATAAGATTTCTCCTATCCAAAATAGAATACACCCCATGCACTTCAAAGCATTTTTTTTCGTATCTTTGCCCCGATTTTTAAAAAAGAAAATACTAAATTATGGCAAATACGTCTGAAATCCGAAATGGATTGTGTATTGATTATAAAAATGACATCTATCAAGTTGTTTATTTTTTACATGTAAAACCTGGAAAAGGTCCTGCCTTTGTACGTACCAAATTGAAGAGTTTGACCAATGGAAAAGTAATAGATAATACCTGGCCTTCTAGTCACAAGATTGATATTGTAAGGGTAGAACGAAGAAAAATGCAATATTTATATCAGGACGATATGGGATTCAATTTTATGGATAATGAGACATTTGAACAAGTGTCCATTGACCCAAAGTTGATTGACAATTCAGGATTGATGAAGGAAGGTATGAATATTGACATTTTATATCATGCCGAAAAAAATATCCCTTTAACGGCTACATTGCCTCAATATATTACATTGGAAGTAACCTACACAGAGCCTGGAATGAAAGGAAATACAGCTACCAATGCACAAAAACCTGCCACCGTTGAAACAGGAGCAGAAATCAAAGTACCGCTATTTATTAATGAAGGAGATTTAGTGAAAATTGATACTGCTACGGGTAGCTATGTGGAGCGTGTAAAGAAATAAGAAGATTATTATAAGGACAAAACTTACTAAAAATATGGAATTCAAAGATATTCAAACATTGATAAAATTAATTCAAAAATCTAATCTTACAGAGTTTAAAATGAAAGATGGTGATTTTGAATTGAGTATTCGTACCAAAAAATACGGAAAAAATAAAATTGTGCATGCACCACAGTCCGTTATGCATATGCCTGCACCGACAATGCCCATTCAAGAATCCGTTGCACCCGCTGCACCCGTTTCACCAACCACACCTGCTGCTCCTATACAAGAAGAAGTAGATAGTAATTTAATAGAAATTAAATCTCCAATAGTGGGTACTTTCTATAGATCTTCTGCTCCAGACAAGCCACCCTATGTGAAAGTAGGAGATGTAATCTCAGAAGGAGATACCGTATGTATCGTTGAAGCGATGAAATTGTTCAATGAAATAGAATCAGAAGTGAGTGGTAAAATCGTAAAAGTATTGATTGAAGATGCTCAACCTGTTGAGTATGACCAAGTACTATATTTAGTAGATCCACAAGGATAATATCGTACTACATCTTTTTTATTAATTGATTCAATCAAGAAATTATGTTTGAGAAAATACTCATAGCTAATAGAGGCGAAATAGCGCTTCGTATCATTAGAACGTGTAAAGAAATGGGCATCAAAACTGTTGCGGTTTATTCGACAGCGGACAGAGATAGCCTTCATGTAAGATTTGCAGACGAAGCGGTTTGTATTGGGCCGCCTGATGCTGCCCACTCTTACTTAAATATTCCTAGAATTATGGCAGCCATAGAGATTACCAATGCAGATGCATTGCATCCTGGCTATGGATTCCTAGCTGAAAATGCAGATTTTGCAGAAGTCTGTACAGAATACGGAATTAAATTTATTGGACCTACTCCAAAGCAAATGCGGAAAATGGGCGATAAAATTACAGCAAAAGAAACAATGATAAAAGCAGGAGTTCCTGTGGTACCAGGTTCTGTGGGATTAATCAAGAATGTAAAAGAAGGAAAGGCTTCTGCTAAAAAAATTGGTTATCCAATCATTTTGAAGGCAACTGCTGGCGGTGGCGGAAAAGGAATGAGAATTGTTTGGAATGATGAAGAGTTTGAAGAAAATTGGGATATGGCTCGAAATGAGGCTAAAGCATCTTTTACAAATGATGGAATTTATCTTGAAAAATTTGTAGAAGAGCCTCGCCATATTGAGTTTCAAATCGTTGGAGATCAGTTTGGGAATGCTTGTCATCTTTCTGAAAGAGATTGTTCCATCCAACGACGACATCAAAAATTATTAGAAGAAAGTCCATCGCCATTTTTGACAGATGAATTGCGAGATAAAATGGGAGCAGCTGCCATAAAAGCAGCTAAAGCCATCAAATATGAAGGCGTAGGAACTGTTGAATTTTTGGTAGATAAACACGGAGAATTTTTCTTTATGGAAATGAATACTAGAATTCAAGTGGAACATACGGTAACAGAAGAAGTGA
>CAZOHX010000459.1:0-3155 GCA_964579315.1 uncultured Saprospiraceae bacterium | reverse complement strand
ACCCGTTATTGGGTTTTATTTTTGGCAATTTGTCATTGAAACTTTAGGGAATTCTACATCAGGAAAAGGGCCAGGTTTGACTACCACTTGGCGGATAAGAACAGTCTATCTTTTGGCCATTTGTACGAATTTGATACCTTTTCAAATTTTTAGCAAACGCCGAGAAATGAATAGTATGAGAGGAATCAGTCTTCCAACTATCATCTATGTTTTTATTTGGGTTTATTATTTTAAAGATATTTTATTTGGGGGTTGATTTCAATTATCAGTTGTCAGTTATCAGTGAAAAAGGTATCAGTGGTCAGTGAAAAAAATGGAGAAATGAAGTATTATATTATTGCTGGAGAAGCGTCTGGAGATTTACATGGTAGCAACTTGATAAAAGCCTTGAAAAACTATGATAATAGTGCTAAATTTAGAGGCTTTGGCGGTGATAAAATGGAGAAAGTAGGACTTCATCTATTAAAACACTACAAGGAATTGGCGTTTATGGGTTTTGTGGAAGTAGTAGCTAATTTGAAAACCATTTTAAATAATTTCAAATTAGTAAAAGACGATATTTTAACCTTTCAGCCCGATGTTTTGATTTTGATTGATTATCCAGGTTTTAATATGCGAATGGCGAAATGGGCACATCAACAGGGGATTAAAGTACATTATTATATTGCTCCGCAAATTTGGGCTTGGAATACTAAAAGGGTGCATGCTATCAAGTCTTTTGTGGATAAAACTTATGTAATTTTGCCTTTTGAGAAAGACTTTTTCCAAAAATATGATTATTCAGCGGATTTTGTTGGTCATCCACTATTAGACTTTACTGAAAATTATATTGTTTCTACAGATTTTAAATCAAAGAACCCATTAGGAGAAAAACCCCTTATTGCATTATTGCCAGGGAGTCGATCTCAAGAGATTCATACGTCACTACCCATTATGTTGAAAATGGTCGATCGATTTCCAGATTATCAATTTTGTATTGCACAAGCGCCTTCGATGCCTGATTCCATTTATAAAAAGTATATCCAAGACCGAAATGTTGTTTTAATTAACAATCAAACCTATGATTTATTGGCTTCAGCAAAGGGTGCGATTGTTACTTCAGGAACCGCCACCCTAGAAACAGCCTTATTCAATGTACCCCAAGTGGTGGTATATCAAGGCAGTTTTATCTCTTACCATATTGCAAAACAGTTGATAAAAGTAGATTATATTTCATTGGTCAATTTGATTATGAATGAAGAAGTTGTTACAGAATTAATTCAAAAGGATTTTAATTCCAAAAGGCTTGAAAAAGAATTATTTGCTATATTAGGAAATCAACGGTCACAAATTTTAGAAAATTATCAAATTTTGAAAACAAAATTAGGGGATGTTGGTGCAGCGAATAGAACGGCACAATTGATTTATAATTCGCTTTGATTTTCCTCTATTTCACACATTTGTTATTTTTTTATATATTTTCATATGAATAATTTTGATAATTTGTTTTTTATTACGATTTTTGTTGCATAAACACTGAATCTGATACCATGAAACACAAAACACTTCTCACTTTTGGGCTATTATTCTATTTTGGATTGTCCATTGCCCAAAGTAATGAACGTCCTGTTGATTCTTCTTTTCCAAATAATATAATTAATATCGGTGGTAGAATCCATTATCAAATGAGTTTTTTTTGTGAAAGTGATTCGCTAAAAAATCAGTTGGGGGCTTCTCAAAATGGCACTCAATTGCGACGACTTTATTTAAATCTTAAAGGAAAATTAGATAAAAATATAAAATATAAATTTCAATTTGGGTTTCTAAATGGAAAAATAGGGATAAGAGATATTCACATTAGTTTTTTGGATTTGCCTTTCTTTGATGAATTAAAAGTTGGTCGATTCAAAGAGCCAATCAGTTTGGAAGCAACAACAAGCAGCAATCATATTACCTTTATCGAACGATCGATGAATACGGATTTTAGTTTGAAAAGGAATAATGGATTCCAAGTAAATAAATTCTTTTTGGACAAAAGCATCTTATGGATTTTTGGCTTTTTTCAAAATTCAACCAAATTTGGAAAATCTACTTTTAAAAATAATAATTTTACCTCAAAGTTGACCTATTTGCCTGTTTTTAAAGAAAATGGAAAATATCTTGTTCATTTGGGATTGGCGTATTCCTATCGAAACCCAATTAATTCAATAATGACTTTTGAAGCCAAGCCTGAAGACAATCTTGCAAATCCATATCTTTCAAAAACGATCAATGACGTTGATAAAATGCATTTAGCAAATTTAGAGCTTATTGTCCAAAAAAATGCTTTTAGTCTTCAATCTGAATATCTGCATTATACACCTGTGGATAAGTTTGGTGACAAATATTTTGAAGCATTTTATATGGAAGTTAGTTACTTTTTGACAAAGGAACATCGAAATTATATTAGAAAGCTACGAAATTTTAAGGAAATTCATCCAATTCATAATTATAATCGGGCTTTGCATCAATATGGAGCTTTACAAGTAGCCTTTCGTATCTCTCGATTTGATTTGGATCAATCTATTTTAAAAAATTACACATTGGCTGTCAATTGGTTTTTAAATCCAAATACAAGAATTAGTGGAAGTTTTGGTATCGCAAATGTAGATACACTTGGAATAAGTAAAATTGGTCAAATGAAATTTCAAGTTACTTTTTAGTGTGAATGGCTGTTTTAGTGTGTATAATTTTAAATATATTTTGCTCAACTCCACCCAAAGGTAAATGAAGATAAGACACAAATCTGTCGTCCAATCAATTACAATTCTTTAGGCTATGGTTTTGTAGCATCGTACAAAAAAGGAGAAAAAGGGAAGTATAATTTACGTGTATCACCCAAAAGTTTCAAAAGAAAGCAGTTATTTTTTCAAGAACGGAACTAAAAAATTGAATGTCGGATAAAATGTGTGAATGTCGGATAGTGCCGTAGCTACGCTACTTATCTTTTATCCATTGCCCTTTGGGCTATGGATATTGCCGTGGCTTTGCCACTTTAACGTTTAGATGGTGTAGATTATCATCGAAAAGTGTACCACATGATCATCGAAAAGTGTACCAGTCAAGACAAGGTAAAAGTATAAATAAAAACAATTTAAAATGCTGCAATAATTATTTTACGAAGTAGTTGGTTTAAA
>CAZOHX010000458.1:0-3156 GCA_964579315.1 uncultured Saprospiraceae bacterium | reverse complement strand
AATAAAGATAAGATTGATTATCCAAATTTCTTGAGGATTCAGAAAGATGCTAAGGTTTTGATTGAAAGCTTTTTGCCTGAGAGTGCGGTTTGGGTGGATGGGATGATGGGGGTTGAGGAGATTTTGGAGGTGATTTTGGATGGGGTGGGGAGTGTAATTTGATAAATAACTCGCAGAACCATACTTAAAAAGTTCTGCTAAAATGCTACTGCTATTAGCCGTTTTTCATACTTAGTATTTGTATTTTACTGATATTTATTTTGATTTTATTTTTCTAATATACTAAACTATATTTCGGCAACAAATATAATTACTGCCAATTATTAATTTTTTTTTAGCATTGTGTAATTTTATTTCAATGGCATTCCTAAAAGTAAGTTTTTACAGCAAACTCATATTGCTCAATAAATATCTTTTTGAAACTTGAAATATTATTTTGTTCATAAAAAAGAAGCATTGCCTTTTTATAATCAATACTATCCACTGTTCGAAATGAAATTGGGCAATAGTTATGATTTATCAATATTGCATTGCTCACAATTCTTGCTGTCCTTTTGTTACCATCCACAAATGGTTGGATATATGAAATCAACACCAAGACTAAAAATGCTTTCTCAAAAACATTTTTCTCCGTATTTATCAAATTACACATTCCCAATAAAGCTTCTTTGATTTGAAACTCATTATCGATTGGCTTGTAATTTGTTCCTGATATTCCTACTCTTCTTTTTCGAATATTTCTGTCAACGGCAAGCTCTTTTGTTAAAATACTGTGTATATCTTCGATTTTAGAAACTGACAAAGGAAATAAATAATCAGGATTTTCTACGATAAAATCAATGGCATCTTTGTGATTCAACAACATTACAGCTTCTTCTTTTGTTTTTCCTGATGCTGTTTCTTTTTCTTTTAATAGTTTTTCTGTCTCTAATAGAGAATATGTGTTACCTTCAATTTGCGATGATTTCCAACTCAAATCAATAGCAAGTCGCTCCAATTCTTTTTTAACTTCAAATTCACTTAATTCCGAGATGTTTTTCGTGAAAGTTTCTTGAAGATCATTTAATTTCTTGATTTCGCTTTCAGTAAATAAATCAACTTTAGGCAAAATTTCAGAAATTAGCAAAAAATTAAAATTTTCTTCGATTGCTCTTTCATCAATTTCTTTCTCGTAGTATTTTTCAACATCAATAGGCTTCATCAACTTATATTCTGGTGAAAGATTGTAGCGGGTTGATTTACCTTTCCCTTTGGTAATAATTAGTCGGTCTTGTATCAGTTTTGCTAATATTCGTTTTACTGTAGCAAGACTTTTTTCTTTTCCTATACCTTCAAAAATTTCCTTTGATGAAGCATTGGAATTATTCTCAATATATTCTATTATCAAATTTTTATCACTCATATCCACAATTTAGCTCACAAAAATAGTACTTTCGGCTCAATTATCAGCATTTATGAGCCGTATTTTCATACCCCATGAGCTACAATCCTACTTCAACAACCCCTCCGCCTTAGCCACCACACCATCCAACCCATTCACATCAGACCCTCCTGCCGTCGCAAAAAACGCTTGTCCTCCGCCACCGCCTTTGATTTCCTTTGCGATTTCTCGAATCATACTTCCTGCGTTCAATCCCTTAGATTCGACCAAAGATTTACTGACCAAAAGCGTGATTTGGGGCTTATTTTTGACGACTGCTCCTAACAAAATTACCGTTTCTCCCACTTCTCTTTCTATTTGAAATGCCAAATTCTTAATTACGTCTGCATTATCTAAATCTACTTTTGCACCGATAAATGGAATGCCATTTACTTCTTTTCTACCAGCGACCAAAGTTGATTTCAATGCATTGGCTTGAGCTACCATCAGCTTTTCGTTTTCACGTTTCAAAGTCTTATTTTCTTCTTGGAGATTGGCTACTAATTTAGCAACGTCTTTTGAGTTTTTAAACAAAGCACGAATGGCATCTAATTCATCCAATTCTTTTTTGTAAAATGCTTCAGCAGTTTCGGCAGATACCGCTTCTACCCTACGGATTCCTGCTGCAACAGAACTTTCTTGGATAATTTTGAATAATCCGATTTCTCCCGTTGCGGCTACATGTGTTCCACCACATAATTCGCTTGAAAATCCCTTTTCAAAGGTAATTACTCGTACCTCATCACCATATTTTTCACCAAAAAGCATCATTGCTCCAGATTCTTTGGCTACTTCGATAGGTACAGAGCGTTGTTCTTCCAAAGCAATATTATTTCTTATCTTTTGATTGACAATTTGTTCAATTTTCAAGACTTCTTCATCTGTCAGTTTCTGAAAATGTGCAAAATCAAAACGCAATCTTCTTTCATCTACATCTTGCCCTTTTTGAGTCGCTTGTTTGCCAATCACCTCATGCAATGCCGCATGGAATAAATGTGCAGAACTGTGATTTTTAGAAATAGCCGCTCGTCTTTTTGCATTGACAACTGCTTTTACATTTCCAGTAAAATCATGGGGCATTTTTTTAACAATATGGATGATTAAATCATTCTCTTTTTGAGTATCCAATACAGAAATTTTCTCATCCCCAAATGCTAAATATCCACTATCTCCTGCTTGACCTCCACTTTGAGCATAAAATGGTGTTTTATTCAATACGACTTGATATTGTGCTCCTTTTTTCAATTTTACGGTACGATATTTCACCACTTTGGCATCCGATACTTGTAATGTGTCATATCCTACAAATTCTACGTGATTGTCATCAGAAATTGCAAACCAATCGCCCACTTGCATACTTGAAGCGGCACGAGCCCGTTCTTTTTGTTGTAAAAGTGCCTTGTCAAATGCTTTTTCATCTACTTCCCAACCTTTCTCACTTGCTAAAAGTCGAGTCAAATCAATTGGAAAACCAAAGGTATCATACAATTTAAAAGCATCGTTTCCGTCGATCACATTATTTTTCACATTCAAAGATGCAAAACGATTCAAACCTGTTTCTAAGGTATTTAAAAATGACTTTTCTTCTCCTAAAATGATTTTTTCAACTTGATCTTTTTGAGCATGTAATTCTGGAAATACATTTTTAAATTCAGACGCCAATAATGGAATCAACTTATGTAACAAAGGCGTTTTAACATTCAAAAATGAATAATAATATCTAACTGCACGTCTCA
>CAZOHX010000457.1:0-3161 GCA_964579315.1 uncultured Saprospiraceae bacterium | reverse complement strand
AAATAAATCAGGCCAACGTAAAAATCCTATTTAATAAGAAATAGAAAGAAGTGAGTTTGATTTCACTATTAAAAAAGCGTCAAAATGAAAAAATATTTTGACAAGTTGGAAATCTAGCAAAAAATAATAAATAATAACTTATGAATTTAATTGAAAGTTTTGATGAATTTAAAGTAGGTAAACATATTGATAGACCTACGATGGTAAGATTATTAGAAGATGTGTTCAAAACATTGATTCGAAAAAAATATGGGGCGGATGAAAATTTTGATATTATAGTAAACACAACTAAGGGCGATTTGGAGCTTTGGCGAAAGCGAATGATTGTGGCAGATGGAGAAGTTGCAGATGAAAACTTAGAAGTATCTTTATCCGAAGCATTGTCCATTGATGATGATTATGAAATAGGGGAAGAGTGCTATGAGGAGATCTTTTTAAAAGATTTTGGAAGAAGAGAAATTATGGCGGCGAGGCAGACCCTTATCTCAAGGATTATGGAATTGGAGAAAGATGAGGTTTTTAAAAAATATTCTGATCGTGTAGGTGAATTAGTGTTAGCAGAAGTACACCAAATATTAAAAAGAGAAATTTTAGTAATTGATGATGTTACAGGTAATGAATTAATCATTCCAAGAAAAGAAATGATTAAAGGAGATTTTTACCGAAAAGGAGATATGGTAAAAGGTGTGATAAGAAAAGTGGAAATGAAAAATAACAATCCAAAAGTTATTGTAAGCCGAACGGATAGTCAATTTCTCGAAAAACTATTAGAACAAGAAGTACCAGAAATAGAAGATGGATTGATTAGTATCAAAAAAATTGTTAGAGTGCCAGGAGAACGAGCAAAAGTTGCTGTAGAATCCTATGACGATAGAGTAGATCCTGTAGGAGCCTGCGTAGGAATGAAAGGGTCAAGAATACATGGTATTGTAAGAGAATTGAAAAATGAGAATATAGATATTATCAATTTTACCAATAATGTTTCTTTATTTATTCAAAGGTCTCTTACCCCTGCAAAAGTAGATAAAATTGATTTAGATAATGAGACGATGAAAGCTGCGGTGTATTTAGAAGCAGATCAAGTAGCGTTGGCAATTGGTAGAGGTGGTGCCAATATCAATCTTGCAAGTAAATTGACAGGATATAATATAGATGTATTCAGAAATAATGATGAAATAGAAATTGATGATGTTGACTTGGTAGAATTTATTGATGAAATAGAAGGATGGATTATTGAAGGTTTGAAAAATATCGGTTGTGATACAGCACGAAGTGTTTTAGAACTAAGTGTAGATGAATTGATAAGAAGAACAGATTTTGAAGAAGAAACAATTCTTGACGTAATCAAGATTTTGTCTTCAGAATTTGAAGATTAAAGCATACAAAAAAGAGCAATTGTTTCTTAAAAAGGACTTTATCCAATGTAAATAGTAGTTTTTACGCAAAACAATGGGAAATAAACACTTTTTAAGTTACATTTGCAAGATAATACTAGCTGCTCTAGAGTGAAGCAGGTAAAAACTTTTAAATTTTTTTTTAACTAAAAATGTATAATTTACTATGTAATATTAGATTAAAATCAATACAAAGTTTTTTATCTTGTGACTTTAGAGTGCGATTAATTAAGTTTAAATTAAAGAATGGCACAACGTCTAATTAAGGTAGCAAAGGAATTAAATGTAGGAACAGGTACCATCGTGGATTTTCTTGCGGCAAAGGGATTTGAAGTACCCAACAAACCTACATCTAAGATTTCTGATGAAATGCATGATATTCTGTTGCAAGAATTTTCTAAGTCTATTGCTATCAAGCAACAAGCAGATAAGCTTGTTATTGGTCATCGGAATCAAAAAGATGAGCAACCACCAAAAGTTGAAAAGCAATTTGTCGAGCCAACAATTGAGCCCGTTCAACCTCCTAAAGTAGAGCAAATTATAGTACCGCCAAAAGAAGAGATTGTGGTTGAGACGCCTAAGCAGGAAGAAAAGCCAGAAATTGTTGAGCCACCAGTAGTAGATACTCCAAAAAAGGAAGAAACTCCTAAAGAAGTCAAAAAGGAGGGGCTAGGTCTTAAAATTCTAGGTAAAATTGATTTGGATAAGCAAAAACGTCCAAAAAAGACGACACCTCCAACACCAAAATCTAAAGAAAAGGTAGTAATCGAACCCGAAAAACCAGTTGTTTCTGAAGATAGTTCAAAAGAAACGAAAGCTATAGAGTCAGAACCACCTAAAGTTGAAAACAAACCAACAGAACCAAAAAAGGAAAAGGTCGTAAATTCACCAGAAGAAAAAGGGGCTAAGCCAGAAGAAAAAACTAAAAAAGATGAAGAAGTAATAGATAGAGCTCCATTAGATCAATCCTCTGCTCCATTGAAGCAAGGAGATGAATTGACAAGGGCAAAAACACCAGAGCTTCGTGGATTAAAGATATTGGGTAAAATTGATATCAAAGATACCAAAAAAGAGAAGTCCAAGGAGAAGTCAAAAGATGCCGATCCTAAAAAGAAAAGAAAAAGAACACGTCGGAAAATCGTTGCAAATAACACATCGGGGAATAATAGAAATAGAAACAGAGGCAAAGGAAATAATACAAATCGTTTTCAGAAAAATAGAAAACCAGAAGTTAAAGAAGTTTCAAAAAAGGAAATTGAAGATAAAATTAAGTCCACTTTGGCTAAATTATCAGGTGGAGGTAAAAAGAAACGTCAAAAATTAAGAAGAGAGCACCGAGAGTCTGTACATGAAAAGCAAGAGCAAATCAGACAAGATAAGGAGATTACAACCTTGCAAGTAACTGAATTTATATCTGTTTCTGAATTGGCAAGTATCATGGAAGTATCTGCTACTGATATCATCATGACCTGTATGAATCTTGGAGAAATTGTATCCATCAATCAACGATTGGATGCTGCAATTATTGAATTGCTTGGAGAAGAATACGGACATGAAATAGAATTTATTGATGCAGAAAGTAGTGAGGATGAAGAAGAAATCATTGATAATCCTGAAGATTTAGTACATAGAGCTCCTATTGTGACAATCATGGGACACGTTGATCATGGAAAGACATCTCTTTTAGATTATATTCGAAAAGCAAAAGTAGCCGATGGAGAAGCAGGGGGTATCACACAACATATCGGGGCTTATGAAGTAGTCGTG
>CAZOHX010000456.1:0-3163 GCA_964579315.1 uncultured Saprospiraceae bacterium | reverse complement strand
ATTTTCCATCATCTTGGATTGGTAATTATTCTGGAAATTTAGAAATCTATACTGTAGATTCTATAGCGAGAAATATCAAAATGGATTTAAATATTCAACCTACAACACAAGATTCTGTCTTTTCTTGGGAGATTGTTTATCATATGGATTCGACACAGCAGGATGTGAGAAAATATGAGTTGATTATTAAAGATGAGTCAAAAGGAATGTACGAAATTGATGAAAAGAATGGAATTATTATCGATGCTTTTTTAAAAAAAGATATTCTCACTAGTTTCTTTTCTGTGATGAACAATTTTATCATAGCTACATATACCAAAATTGATAATGGAGTCGTTTTTGAGATTATTTTTGCAAATACAAAGTCAATCCGAACATCGGGAGATACTAAAAATGGGGATGAAAATATTCCCAAGGTAGATGCTTTTTTGGTGGGTGGGCGGCAAAAGGCGGTGTTGGTGAAGATGTAGAAGTTAGAGTATAAATTTGCCGAAAAGTGGTTTTTTGTCTTACTGTACAGCTTGTTTAATAGAACACAAGTAGTAATTCCTAATTCGTAATTTCAAAATAAACTTGACCTTTCCCATAATATTAAGTAATTTCGCAATTCATTTTTAAAAAATAGAATAAAATGAGTTTAAAACGTATAGAAATTGCAAAATTATTGACAAATCCTACGATAGGGGAGACCGTACTCGTAAAAGGGTGGGTGAGAGCCTTTCGTTCTAATCGATTTATCGCATTAAATGATGGTAGTAATTTTGGAACCATCCAAGTGGTGGTTGATTTTGAAGATTTCGATGAAGATACTATTAAAAAAATTGGTTTTCACGCTGCGATTGCGGTAACGGGTGAATTGGTAGAGTCTCAAGGAAAAGGTCAATCTGTGGAAATAATTGCTAAAGAAATTGAAATCTTAGGGGAATGTAATTTGGATGAATATCCATTACAACCCAAGGCGCAAACAATGGAATTTTTGCGTAATAATTTGCATTTCCGTATGCGTACTCAAACGATGAGTGCCGTTTTTAGAATTCGGCATGGTGTAGCGTTTGCTGTTCACAAGTTTTTTAATGACAATGGATTCAACTACGTTCATACGCCTATTATCACGGGTAATGATGCGGAAGGAGCGGGTGAAATATTTCATGTTTCTACATTTGGTGCCAATGAAGCTCCTTTGACCGAAGATGGAAAAGTGGATTGGTCTAAAGACTTTTTTGGAACGAAAACCAATTTGACCGTTTCAGGACAATTACAAGGAGAAATAGCCGCTATGGCATTGGGGAAAATTTATACTTTTGGACCTACTTTTAGAGCTGAAAATTCAAATACTTCTAGGCATTTATCTGAATTTTGGATGATTGAACCCGAAATGGCATTTATGGATATCAATGATGACCAAGATTTGGCAGAAGATTTTTGTAAGTATTTGATTCAATATATTTTGGATAATTATCAACCAGAATTGCAATTTTTGGATCAAAGAATTGTCAAATTGGAGAAAAATATGAAGGCTGAACTTCGTCGTCCAATGGGATTAATCGATACGTTAAAATTTGTTGTAGAAAATGATTTTGAAAGAATTACCTACACTGAAGCGATTCGTTTATTGCAAGGTTCAAAACCATATAAAAAGAAGCGTTTTGAGTTTCCAGTAGAATGGGGGGAAGATTTGGCAGCGGAACACGAACGTTGGTTGGTGGAAAAGAAATTTAAAAAACCAGTAATCGTAATTGATTATCCAAAACAAATCAAGGCATTTTACATGAAAATGAATGACGATGATAAAACGGTAGCAGGCATGGATGTCCTTTTTCCTGGTATCGGAGAAGTTATCGGTGGTTCTGAACGAGAAACTCGTATGGATGTCCTAAAGGCGAGAATGGCTGAATATGATATCCCAGAAGAAGAATTGGAGTGGTACTTAGATCTTCGTAAATTTGGAAGTACGCCCCATTCAGGATTTGGTCTTGGATTTGGTCGTATGGTACAGTTTATCACGGGGATGGGGAATATTCGGGATGTGATTCCGTTTCCGAGGACGCCTGGGAATGCGGAGTTTTAAGTGGGATGAGATGATTAGATATCGAAATAAAAAAAATAGAAAATGAAAAGACCACCTGATTTTTTGTTACCATTTTTACATTCGGTTGAATCTATGGTATTGCAATATAATAGAGAAAATAGAGTAGATGATAGAATGATTGGAATGTGCTACGAAAAATTGAAAGATTATTATAAAAAAATATCTTTTGGTAAAGAAATTGAAGAACCATACGTCAATTCTAATCGAGTTCAGGGTTTGATAGATGTCATCTTAGATATTATTGATTTGAGAGAGAATATAGATGCAGACATCGTGTTTATTAATAATCCAAATTATATTTTTTTTGAAAATCGCACCATAAAATCTTTAGCCGAATTTTATTCCGTAGGATTTGGAATATTGTCTAAATCTGTTCGTTTTTGGAAAAAAGAGAGGGGAACTTCTTATTTGAAATTTATTTCTGAACATGTGATATAATCCGTAAGGTTTCTACATTTTCAAAATGAGTAATTTAGTATCGATTCGCAAACTGATTTTACAAAAAGGCTTCAAACTCACATGGTTTGAAGCCTTTTTTTATGACAACTATTTGTCAAATCATGGTTTTTCCAAATGTTGTAAAATTAATCTTTGTAACTTCGTATTGTTATTAACTCAAAAAAATATTCAATATGAAAGCCTACTTTTTTACAATTATTTTTATTTATTCTTTTTATTTAGGATTAGGTCAGTTTGTGTGGGAGCATACGGATGGACCTGATGGAGGGGAAAGTCCATCCATATTTGCTAATGATGATTACATCTTTTTTTCTGATGAATTCTTTCTTTATCGGAGTACAGATGGATTAGATTGGGAAAAAATACCACAAAATCATCATTCTATAGAAGTAGTATCAAATGATTTTCTGATTGCTGATTTTTATCGACAGGAACCCTATTCTTTAACTTCTTTTCATGGTCAACATAAAATTAGTTTAGATAATGGAGTGACTTGGACAGATTTAGACACTCCCGAATATATTGATTCTTGGGCAATTATTGACGATAAAATTTTTGCTCGTAGTTTCAAAAAACTATATCGAATTACAAATAATGGAACGGAATGGAAAGAAT
>CAZOHX010000455.1:0-3177 GCA_964579315.1 uncultured Saprospiraceae bacterium | reverse complement strand
TCAAAATTGCAACTTCCACCATCTACTACGCTGCCAATAAAATCACCTTCACGATGTGCATGAGCAGTAGCCGCAGGTACACCATATGAATTGGGTTGTGGACCGTTAAATAGTAAAGGAATTGCAATTGAAATGGGCGTATTAATGTCGATTTTGTAATTGATTGCTCCAATAGTTCCGTATAAAATCATAATTTCTGCTTTATGGTGCATAAAGATAGTAAAATGATGATTTAATTTTGACTCTTTCTTTTAAAATTAAAATTTAGCAAATAAAAAAAGGGCTATCTCATTTAACTGAGATAGTCCCTTGTACACATAATTTATTGTAAGTTTTAGTATATTCTTTAATCCACTATTAATTTTAGTGAAGATTTTTTCGAGCCGTCAATAATTTCTAGGATATAAACTGCTTTCGCAAGCGGTACCACAGAAAGATCTAACTGGTAAACTGTTTGTTCAGGTTTTAAAACCATATCGTATTTATAAAGTATTTGTCCAAGTGCATCTATCAAGTAAAATTGAACAGGTTCTTGAGATTCTGCTATATATTTTACATTAATTGTACTTCCAGGTCCTGCTGGATTTGGCCATAAAAATGATGTAGTGCTGTTACACGTCGTCAATACTTGTACCACTTGACTTTCAGAGTTAGAATTCGGATAAACAGCCACTACTTTATAGTAGGTCACACGAGATTCAGCACCATGATCAATAAATGAATAATTTTGATTAAGATCATTACTTAAAGTTGCTGAAAACTCAGCAATTTTCAAGAAATTTTCATTGTCATAACTTCTAAATACTTCAAAATAATGACTTCCATTCTCGGTAGCATATCCCCAAGTTAATTCATTTTGGCAATCACTACTTTGTACTTCAATATATTGCCATTGTATAGATAATGGAGATGCATTACAAGTCGATTTGGTATAAATATTATACTCGGTGAAGTCTGAAAAATTTCTACTCAATTTTCTTGAATCAGGTGTAGCACCTGTAGATGAAATATCTCCAGATTGTTCAGATTGACAGTCAAATGATGAATAATCCCAGTCAGAAAATGAAACATCATCTCCTGCTTTGTTTGGACTAATACCAACATATTTGGTAATTAATGCTTGATCTTCATCATATAATGAATTGTTCGTCTTTTTATTGTGTTGCAATGATAAAAGGACATCGGAGCCACCTGGTGTAGCTTCAGAAATAAGCCATTCTTTTCCCATTCCTTCAACATTTTCTGCACTTAATACAGCGTCTCTTACAGAAACTGAAAAATCATCAGGTACACCATTATTTTCTAATCTAGCCGGCGTATAGTCCGTAAATATTCCCGTTCCTTCATGTTGCCCGATAGCAAAATCAAAGGCACCATCAAGATTTTCTTTGATAATTTGACCTGATTTATCACACACTAAATATCTATTATGATTATAGTTTTCCAAAGTTGCATTTTCACCAAAAACTAAGTTGTCCTCCCCCAAAATGACATGTGCATCATCCACATTTAGATTTAAATTTTTGCCAATAACCATATCTTGGTCTTGGAAATCATCTCCAGTCCAATCGAAATCAGTTTCATTGGTATCGAGATTAACAAGGACTAAATTATTTGGATTATCCAATTCCAGATCCACATCAATACGCACATGACTTGCGTCAATTTTTGTTGCTTTTCTTTTTACTCCACGTACTGCGTCCTTAGGATTTCTAATCTCAATAAGTCCTTTTCCAGAGATTTTGGCACTTGGATGCACATAGACATATTCTGCAAAAATCATCCAAGTTCCATCAATAGTGATATTGGCATTTGGTCCAATCCAAATAAGCCGACTGTGTGTGGCATTTAACGTACCTTTGAGTACGGAGAACTCCCCATCAAAAGATGATGACGGCTGAGCCGAAAGCCAAGTTATACTAAGGAATAGGCATACCATTCCAATAATTGTTTTTCTCATAGTAGATTATAATATGTTAATGTGTGTGTGTTTTAGTTTTCTTGTTGTGTTATATTAGTTTCGACCAACATCGAAAGACCATTCAATATCTTTCCAAAATGCCATCCATCCAAACCAAGTTTGTCTTGGTTCCCAGATTCTTACTTCGAAGCCAGAAGCGTTAATATTTAAATATTCAATGTGAATATTAATAAAATTATTCTTACCACAAGTTGCTACCACAGAATAGTTGGCAGACTTTTGAGGAGTTGCAAAGGTCACTCTATATCTTCCACGGGTGAGTCTTCTTACAGTGAAGTTATTATACAAATCATATCTTTCAGTTCCATTGTAATTCACTCTTCCTTTAGCATAACTTGCAGATTTTATAGTTGTACTAGCACCTGTTTCATCCTTATAAGTCCATATTCCACGATTGTTATCTGTCATAGGACTTGTCGTTTCTGTATCTTTTAGTGCTGAAAGATCAACGGCTATATTATTTCCATCTTCGATACCAATATTTAAAGTACTAGTACCAGCATTAAAATTAGCATTAATCTTTTGGTCATCTGACCCAAGTGTACTTGCATCTATCCAGTCCGTTCCATTTACAGTAGAAGATAGAATTTGTCCAGCAGAACCTTTACTACCTGTTGCATCTGTGAGACTTCCCTCTAGATTGATATTTCCAAAACTATTATTGTAAGTAAATTCAACTGTTTTATCGCCAGTTATGTTTTGATCAATTACTTCCCACCCTTCAAACCAGCTATCTTTTTCAGCCATTCCTTGTGCATAGGCTCTAATTGTAAATCGATTATAGTATTGATTATCTTTAATATGAATAACTACTTTTCCTCCTTCTCTTGCTAGTTCAATAGGTGGAATATAAGATCCATAAGAAGATGCAGTATAGTTTATAAAATTATTTCCATAAACATACCAATTTAGCATAATTCCAATAGATTTACTCTGTCCATAATCATAACCTTCCAATACTATGGTTGGCATTTCAGAACCATTTTTAAATGGAATATTAGTCTTAATTTTCACACCATTTGATGGTGTTCCATTTAAAAAATGAGATACTACATTAAAATGATTTCCGCCAAGATGAGCGATTTGAGCCTTAACATTTCCTGCTACTTGCAATGCTTGTTCTGGAGCATTTGTTCCAATTCCTAATCTGTCATTTGTGTCATCCCAAAAGTATTTTGCATTATCTTCTGTAGGTT
>CAZOHX010000454.1:0-3182 GCA_964579315.1 uncultured Saprospiraceae bacterium | reverse complement strand
TAGAAGTATTGATATTGATGGGCTTGAGAAGTTGGTTCTATCTGGGAACATTAGAGAGCCTGGTGAGCATGGGAATAGTGCTTTTTATGTTCGAGCCAAAAGACTCAAAAAATATTTTGGATACAATCTTGTTCAAGTGTCAACGGGAGATGATGTAATTAATGCTTTGGTAGCTGAAACAAGTATAGCTGGAAGTATAGAAAGAGTTGTTAATTTTACTCATGGAGGAGAGGATGGTCTTTATCTTAATTGGAATGCGGGGTTTTATCAAATCGGAGTTTCCTATAATGGTGAGGGCAAGAGAACCATTGCTGATTTACGAGAGATGGTTGAAAATGGAGAGATTAAATTTGCAGAAGATGCACTGTGGATATTTGGAAGTTGTAATGCTTGTTTTGACGGTAATGGTAAATCAGTTGCGGAAGATCTTACAGATTTTGTTACAGTAATAGCTGCAAGTGGGATTGTAGAGCCTGAGATAGTAGATGGAGAAGAGACAGGAAAACTGACGACTTCTGGAACATTTAAGAAGATCAAAAGGCAGTTCATCCTGACAATTGATGATATGCTACTTAATGTTAGATTTGATGACAAAAAAGCTGCAGTGGGGTTTCAACAGGCTTTGAAAATTGTACATGTACCAGCTGAAATTAAACAGATTATCCTTGAAGAAGATCTAGGTGATGTTATTGATCCAAGTGAATATTAAATAATTAACAAGCGCGATGAGTAGAAATGTCTGGTTTTTTCTATTTTTCTTATACTTTTTTGAAAGTTGTGGAGACCATATTGGTCCCAATTCAGGTGAAAATGGCAGAGACCTACAGAATTTAAAAACAGAAATAAAAGAAAATAAAGTAGCTCATATTGTCAAAACTATACCTGACCTGTATGAAATGGCTAAAAGATATACACCACAGTCTATTGATATCGCAGATGATATATCTTTTAGTATCGATACATTTAATTTGATACATGATGAATCCTTTGATAGCGTGATGCTGGCTAATGTTGGGAAGATTTTTCTGCTAAAATTATATACATATCATTTGAGTAGGGCAAATCAAGGATATGATGTACTTAGAATGATGAAGAGAAATGAAACTGTTGGGTTTGTTTTCGGTAGTTATTTTAGTCTTTCTGGTGTTAGTTTGGAGCATGATTGTATCACTACTTCAAGAGTTGCATACTGGGAGGCAAATAAAAGTCAAAATGATACGCTTGTCGTAGCTTTGTTGGAAAAGGTTAAATCGGAAGAACAGAGAATTAAGAAAATGGTGGATGCATATGAAGAGTGAAGAGTCTCTTGTTGTGAATTTGGTCTTAAGCTTAAGCATTCCTATCAAGCCCTTGCCCGTTTTTCCAAATAACCCTAACTTTGAGAAATGAATGGTAAACAAACATCATTTTTTACACAAGCTGAAGCGTCACCTAATGATGAAGCAGGCGAGTGGGGTACGCAGACGCATTATGACTATGGGTTTCGGATTTATGAGCCTGGGATTGGGCGGTTTTTGTCGGTGGATCCGCTGAGTCGGAAATATCCGATGCTTACCCCCTACCATTTTGCAAGTAATACGCCGATAAGGGCTGTTGATTTAGACGGCTTGGAGGCCTTCTTTGTTCATGGTACTACTTCAACTTCTGGTAGATGGACAGAGCCATTGACAAAGGCGGTTTTAAGAATTACTAATAATAAAACTATTGATACTGGATTTAGTTGGCATACTACTAAAATTAGGGAAAGTGGAAAGGATTGGTATGGTAATGATGAATATGACAAGGGACTTGCTGCTAAAGAACTAGCAGAATATGTTTTAGAGAATAGAATTGCGGGTGAGGAAATTACGCTTATAGGTCACAGTCATGGAGGAAATGTGGCAATACAAGCTGCTAAAAATATATTTGAATTAACCAATGGAGAAAAAGTTAACTTAATAACCATATCAACTCCTGTTTATAATGGTAACAATCCAGAAAATGCTGATTTTGAAAATGGAGTTAATGATCACATCCATTTGTATAACAAGAAAGATACAGTTCAGAAAGGGTGGGCAAATGCCATTGATAATGACGATGCAAAAGGTGCTCAACGTGTTTATCGAAATAAAGGTAAAACGAAAAATGTTGAAATAGATGTTAGTGAGTATTATAAGAAGAAAAGTAAGCATGCGCATTCGTTTGATTTTGAACATCCTGAGTTAATTGATAGTGCCATTGATTCAGGAAAAATTCCGAAGCTTAGCCCTGTGGAAAATGATTAAGGAAAAAATATATATAATGACTTTGAGTTTAGGTATTCTTTATGCAGTGCTTTTTTTGCTGAATGAAAGATTTTTATTTGTTTTTTTCCCATATACAGGACTAGGTGTGATTGGAACTATTTTTATTATGAGTATTTTATTTATTATTTTGCTTATTGGCTTTGTATTTGTCGCTACAAGGGAAAATGTATTTTTGAGCATTTTTTATTTTTTATTTGCTACCATTTTTATTGTAATTTATGGTTGGAAGTCACATCCATCTGATGTTGGTCAGTATCCGTGGTTAGAATTAAAAAGATGCTATTCTATAGCAAATAATTTTGATGCGATAGAGCTAGATAGTCTTTTTGGTTCTCGATATTCTAGGGTGGCTACAATTAATAAATTTGAAAAAGAATTACCAGATTTTGCTTTTCGTTTATCAAAGAATAATAGTGTTACCCGTTTTTTTTGTAGAAATGACTCTATTTTATTCATAAATGAAGGATGGTCATCATTTCATAGAAATGACTCTGTTATTATTATGGGGGATTTCAAATTTTCAATTTTGGATAAGGAATTGACGTTAGTTAATGGATATAAATTGCAAAAAGAAGAAAATGGTGATATTGTGTCTTTAGAAAATATTAAATTAGTCCCTGAAACTAAGTTGGAGAAGCTTTTTTATAGATATTTGGGTTGGAAGAATAAGTAAAAATCAGCAAGCCAACAACCGACAAAATCCCACTTCAGGTCTCCGCGAAAAGCTACGACCGTTCAGGGCAGTAAAGCGGTATTCATCCCGACATCCAGCGAGCAGAGACACTAAGTATAGGTAGATTTTAAGTTTTCTTCCATTGGGATAGTCATTTATTTTTCAATTGAAATCTTGTTTAGCGTGCAGAATAGGGCTATCTTTGGAGCATGGGCTGCAAAAAA
>CAZOHX010000453.1:2534-3185 GCA_964579315.1 uncultured Saprospiraceae bacterium | reverse complement strand
AATATTCTCGAATCGTGACAGAAGAAGGAAATCTTGATGCTCAAGATACAATTTTTGAAGTTTTTGAAATTACAGACAGATTGTGGCGTGGTATGGAAGTGATTCCGATGTCGGGATATAAAATCAAAGAAAAATATCATGATTATGATGCGACTATTAAATTTGATGTCAATATTCCAGAAGCAGAAGAAAATCAAGAATGTGTAGCAGGAGAGATTATGAAAGGCATTAAAAAACCAATGGATTGTCCAAATTTTGGAACAAAATGTATTCCCGAAAAACCTTTGGGAGCACCTATGGTAAGTTCTGAAGGAGCATGTGCCGCCTATTATCATTTCTCTGATTTAGTCGTAAAATAGAACAAATAATATGATAGAAACAGGGGTCAAGTTAATTGATAATGTAAAAATTTTTAAAGGTGGCGAAAATAATCCTTTGCTCGCTCCAAGGGGTGCTTTTTATATAAAAAATAAGTTAATCGTTACAGATACAGGGCAAAATCGTGTGTTTATTTGGAATTCATTGCCAAATAAAGAAAATGCCGAACCTGATGTGATATTAGGTCAAGTAGAACTGACCGATACAGGAAGAAATGCAGGTGGGAAAACCAATGCTTCTACCATGATGTATCCTTCTGGATTGTGGTCCGAT
>CAZOHX010000453.1:0-2524 GCA_964579315.1 uncultured Saprospiraceae bacterium | reverse complement strand
GCAGATGCTTGGAATCATCGAGTATTAATTTGGAAAACTTTTCCTACAAAAAATGGTCAACCCGCCGATATTGTCTTAGGACAACCCGATTTTAATAGTTGTATGCCTAATGTAGAAGGAATTGGAAAACCCGTAACATCCCAATCTCTGAATTGGCCCTATGGTGTCTTTTCAGATGGAAAATCCCTTTGGATTGCAGATACAGGAAATCGTCGTGTTTTGTATTATGAAAATATTCCAACAGAAAGTTATGTTGCAGCGGATGATGTCATTGGTAAGCCTACTATGCAGGAACGGGATTATGAAAATAATGAACCGATTTGGCCTTATTCTGTGAAAATTTCTGAATCAGGACAAATGGCAATCTCTGATACGCAATATTATCGTGTGTTGATATGGAATAATTGGAAAGATGGTCTTTCAAAACCTGCGGACACCATCATCGGACAGCCAGATTTTGATGCCAATGGGCAAAATCAATTCAATCTATTTCCCAAAGCCAATACCTTGAATTGGTGCTATGATACTTGTTTTTATAAAAATGGAATTTGGGTGGCAGATACTGGAAATAGTCGAATTTTGTGGTATCCAACGGTTCCGTCAGAGAGTAATCAAGCAGCAAGTGACTTGATAGGGCAAGAAAATTTCAATACGGGCAGTGAAAATGCCAATTCTATCCAAAGTACTGAAAATTCCTATTATTGGCCTTTCTTCATTAGTATTGACAATGATCTTATGATAGTGGCGGATACTGGAAATCATCGAATAATAATAAATCACTTAAAAGTATAATTATGCATGAAACATTTACCATTGCTGCGGTTTTTATGATAGGATTTTTCCATGCCTTTGAGATGGATCATCTTGCTGCAGTAAGTACGATAGTTACAAAAAGAAAAACATTGCTTTCTGCTATTAAAGATGGGATTTTTTGGGGTTTGGGACATACTTCTACTATATTTTTAGTAGGAATGGCACTCATTTTTTTAAAATTATCCTTTGATGCTCAATTATTCTCTGATTTTGAAGGGATTGTTGGTCTTATGTTGATTGGCATAGGCGGTTTCCGAATGTATCAGCTATTTTATAAAAATGGTCATGAACATGGACATGATGTGGATGATGAACACCATCATAGTCATTCTCATAAATTGGCTTACGGTGTAGGTTTGATTCATGGATTGGCAGGTAGTGGATCCATTGTATTATTGGTTATTTCAAAAGTACATAATAGCTGGAATTCAATGTTGTTTTTAATGATTTTTGGAGTAGGATCTATTCTTGGAATGTTGGTTGCTGCGGGAATTTTCAGTTTGCCATTTAGTAAAAAAATAACCAAAAATCAATATTTGAGAAAAGGATTGGTTGTGCTTTCTTCATTGATATGTATCAGTATAGGGGGAATTTTGTTTTATGAAAATTTATTATGATGTTGGATTTAGAATATGACTATGATCCTATTGAATTATTGTATTTTGCAATCAAGCATCATGGATTTGAAATAGTTTCAGATGATGGAAAACATATCGTTTTGAAAAGTGGATTTACTATTGAGATTGAAAATAAATATCTTTTCAAATTATCGCAACATGGAGCCGTAATTGCTCCTTTTAGAGAAGTGTATGATTTGTGCCATTTTATTATAAAAATACAGCAAGAAAATGGATGAAATAGAATTGACACTTATCGCAATATCGGCTAGTGAATCTCAAAAAGGAAATTTTGTGATTGTTTTTGAAGAGTCGGGCTCTTTTAGAAGATTACCTATTATTGTGGGTAATTTTGAAGCACAGGCGATTGCCATTGCATTGGAACGGATGTCGCCTAACCGCCCTTTGACACATGATTTATTTCATGAAACAATCTTACGTTTAGGAGCAAAATTGAAAAAGATCATCATCAATAAATTTGAAGATGATGTATTTTTCGCTCAACTTGTTTTGGATTTAAAGGGTAATGTCATTAAAATTGATGCCCGTACTTCAGACGCCGTAGCGTTAGCGATTCGGTCAGGATCTCAGATATTTACTACAGAAAAGGTAATGGAAAAAGCAAGTATTGTTTTGGATGATCCTAGCGATTCTTTTACCAATAAAAGGGGGCGATTGGAGGACTATTCCTTAGATGAATTGGAGTTAATTCTAAAAAAGTTATTAGAAAAAGAAGATTATCGTAGTGCGGTAAGAGTTAGAAATGCCATTAAAAAGAAAAAAGGAATCTAAAACTTTGGGAGATAATTTAAAATTGAAAACCTATAAAATTCATATTCAAGGCATTGTTCAAGGTGTCGGATTTCGACCCTTTGTCTATAATTTGGCAATTTCACAAGGAAAAGTGGGTTGGGTAAAGAATACGATAAGTGGAGTATATATTGTCATAAACGAAGTTGATTATGAAAAGGCAAAGGATTTTTTCGATAACATTATTGAAAAAGCACCTATTCAATCAAAAATTACAAAAACAAAGATTGCTCAGATTGATTCTCAACAGTTTTCTCACTTTTCTATTCTTGAAAGCGATGATT
>CAZOHX010000452.1:0-3189 GCA_964579315.1 uncultured Saprospiraceae bacterium | reverse complement strand
ACACGATTTAACAGCTCATCATTTTTTGGATGAATTTAAAGGATTGTAGAGAAAATAATTTTATCAATAAAAAAATGATTTGCAAATAAAAATAAATGTTTAAAATAGAAATTTTATTATTATTCCTACTATTTCCTATATTTTTATTTGGACAAAATAAACAAGTGGACGACGACCAAACTCGTGAACAAATAAATAATATTTCCTCTGATAGTATAAAAATTAATCTAATTGATAGATTTGCATATAAAAATAGATATCATAAATCGACATTTAAGTTTCTTGTTAAAGCACAAGATATTGCAAAGCATAATGGCAATGTTATTTTAATTTCAATCTCAGAGAGAATGATGGGAGATTATTATTTTTTTAATTCTAAGATTGACTCTGCATTAATTTATTTGAATCAAGCAAAAAGAGATATCAAAAATATAGAAGCACCTTTATTAAAGGCTTCAATTGATAATACCCTAAGTGGAATATACCGAAGGAAAGGAAATATATCCAGGGCTATTTCAATTTTATTAAATTCAAAAAATAAATTAGAAAAAATTGATACTCTAAGTTATAACAGTTCAAAGAGAAAAAGATTAAATACCATAAAAATTATTCAATACAATACATTGGCAAATTTTTATAATCAGATGGAAAACTATAATAAAGCTCTTTATTATTATGATAAAGCGTACAAAAATCTTTTTATGAATAATAACTTTGCAAACGCAGGAATTATACTTTCAAACAAAGGTGACTTATTAATTAAATTGAATAGTAATAATGATGCTTTAAATACTTTATTAGAAGCAAAATTCCTCAAAAAGAAAGGGAAAAGTTCGGCTTTATCCATTGCTTTTACAGACTTGAATATTGGTGTGGTTTTATCAAAATTAAAAAAGTATAATGAAGCATTGCAATATTTACAAAATGCACTTAAAGTGTTTAAATCTGCTTCAATACAAGAAGGAATAATGCTTACGAAATTGGAAATAGGAAAATTATCCTTAATCAATAAACAATATAAAAAAGCAATACAATTATGTTCAGAATCAGAAAAAATTGCCTTAGAAACAGGTAATTTAGAGGTTTTAGAAAAAATTGATAAATGTTTGTCAAAATCTTATGAAAAAATAGGAAATTATAAGTTCGCTTTGATATATTCAAGAAGAAATCATAAAATAAAAGATTCAATTTTTAATGAAAAAAATATAAAAAAAATTACACAAATTGAAATGCAATCAAAGTTTGATAAAGAACGTCAATTAGAAAAAATAAAAAATGCAACGAAAGAAAAAGAAAATAATTTAAAAATTAGAACTTTAATTTTGGGAGTGATAAGTTTACTTGTTATTTTGGGGTTGTTATACTATAACAATTCCTTAAAAAGAAAGACGAATATTGAATTAAAAAATAAAAATGATAAAATACAAGAGACATTGGCTGTCAATGAATTATTGTTAAAGGAAACACATCACAGAGTAAAGAATAATTTACAAATCATTTCTTCCTTACTTAATATGCAGAATCATTTTTTAACGGATTCCAAAAGTAAAGAAGTGATTAATGATAGTCAAAATAGAATAAAATCAATGTCGTTGATACATCAAAAGCTATATCAAGAGAAACATTTAAAAGCCGTAGAAACCAAAATGTATTTTACAGAACTAATTGATGGTTTAGCTTATTCTTTTGGTATTGACACTAAAAATACTTTCTTTCGTTTGGAAATTGAAAATTTATTATTAGATATTGACACTGCAATTCCATTAGGATTAATTGCCAATGAATTAACAAGCAATGCTTTTAAATATGGAGTTGAAAAGATAAATGGATATTTTTCGTTTATTTTTTTTCAAAGAAATGACAAAGAATTATTACTAAAAATAAAAGATAATGGTAGAGGAATTCCTGATGATGTAAACATTAATGATTCTAAATCTTATGGTTTAAGACTTGTTAAGTCATTGAGCAAAAAATTACGAGGTACATTATCATTTATCAACAATGATGGCTTGGAAGTAACATTAATAATCAGTAAATACAAAATATATTCACAAGATGTCTAAAAAGAAGATACTAATAGTAGAAGATGAACCTATCATAGCAACTGATATCGAATTATCTCTTGAAAAACTGGGATACGAAGTAACAGGAATAGAAGATAACATAAATGATGCTCTTGTTAGCATAAAAGAAAATAAGCCAGATTTAATTTTACTGGATATAAACTTGGAAGGAGATGAAGATGGAATTATGCTAGCACAAGATATTAATAAAGATTTTCGAATTCCATTTATTTTTTTAACTTCAAATGCCGATCAATTAACTATCCAAAGAGTAAAAAGAACATATCCTGCTGGTTTTATTGTCAAGCCTTTTAATGAGAAGGATCTTTTATCGAATATAGAAATCGCATTATTTTCAAGTGCCGGCACTAATGAAAACAATCAAGATATAAATACAATTTTTATTAAGGATGGAAATAGTTTGATAAAATTAAAAATTGATGAAATTATGTTTATCAGAGCAGATGATAATTATTCAAAAATCTACACAACTACTGGTGACTATGTCATCTCAACAACTTTAAAATTAGTCGAAAATGAATTACCTTCAAATAAATTTATCAGAATTCATCGCTCATACTTGGTGAATATTTATTATATTGAAATTATAAAGAACTCGTATGTGAAAATTGGTAAGCATAATATGCCTATTGGACGGAGTTATCAAAAAGAATTATTCAATAAAATCAGTAAAATATAAATCAAAATAAGCCTGGAAAATGTTCTACAAACTTGATTCTGAAATCTCCGAAGTTTTCAACAATTCTAATTTTTATATCTTCCATTGAATCAACTATTTGCCACTGCCCCATTTCATTGGGAAAATGTTCAACAATTTTCACTTTTAAGTCAGGATTTATTGTGCAAATCTCAACATCATAATCAGCAAAATGTTCAACAAATTTAATTTTGCCTTTTAGTTTGGTTAAATCTACTGCTTTCATCATTGTTTTCTAATTTTTATTGGTAGTAAACTAATTGATAGACATCATTCGGCTTTTAATCTATGATTTTGCTACAAGTTGCAAATTAAATTTATCAGCAAATGGTTTTTCATAGTGTCTTATCTACAATTAAAATCAGTTTAATAATATTTTTTTGTAATTACTTGGATAGTAAAATCAGC
>CAZOHX010000451.1:0-3201 GCA_964579315.1 uncultured Saprospiraceae bacterium | reverse complement strand
AAAAGAAAAATATGATTTTCCGTAAGAACGTGTTTCTTTACAGCGATTCATTTGTTTGAAATCATGATTGGAATTATGCTCAAAGATAAACTTTCCTCCATCATTTAACAAGTCATATTTCAAAATCAAATCAGGTAAAAACGCCACTCCTGCCAATTCATAAGGTGGATCAGCAAAAATGATATCATACTTTTTTCGATTGTATTTTAAAAAACGTTGCACATCGGATTTAAATATGTGTAAATACGTTTGAATATTTAATTTAGTAACTATTTCTGTGACAAATTCAGTACAATCTTGTGATCGATCTACAAAAGTTACATCTTTGCATCCTCGAGAAATAAATTCAAGACTAATCCCCCCAAATCCACCATATAAATCGAGTAAACTTACAGACTCAAAATCAATCTGATGTTGTAAAATATTAAATAAGCCTTCCTTTGCAAAGTCCGTAGTTGGACGCGTGGGATATTTTTTATGGGCTGGAGGTGCAAATTTTCTTCCCTTAAATTGACCAGATATTATTCGCATAATTTCAAGCTAAATAAGTCATAAAAAAAGTATTTAGAGATGTTTCTAAAAGAAGAGCCAAAGCGATAGAATGTTGGGTCAGGAATAAAATTCACGTATCGAATATATCTCAATAAGTTGTAGTGAATTTCCGAATCATCTGTAACCATCCCACTTAAATTAATCATATCCGATTCTGGTTTTAAACCAAATTGATTGAAAATAAGCATTACAAAATATAAAAAATCATGGGCAGTTTCATAATCAAAGACATTTGAAAAAATCAATTTATCTTTGTCATAAAGTACCAAAAACATTTTATGGGACCAAACATGAGCAAAAAGGCTATAACCATCTTGATGTTTTGAATGCTCCTTAAATCCCAAAATCAGAGCTGAAAAAATATGAAACATTTTAGCAGATGGAAAATAACTTTCCGTTACTTTTCTAAATCCATCTGAAAATGAATAAATATTACGAATATCAAGACTAGATAATTTATCGGTATCCAATGCAGTCATTTCTTTTCCTACTATATTTTCAAAATAGATGGATTTTGCACTTGAATCGTAGAATTCTTCAGGAATTAACGTAAAATTATTCCCAATATATCCAATTTTGGTTGTCCTATACGGTAAACGTAAGGTCAAATCAGTGACAAAGACATCTTTAATGCCCGAATCCATGAAATTCGCATCATCACTATTTCGTAAATAGCCTTTTAGTACAAGGACATTTTGCTTTGTGTCGGATACCAAATAAAACAACCTGTCTTCTCCCACAAGGATAGACAGGTCATAATTAGTTGTAAATCTTTTTACAAAACTTTCTTCTGTAATTTCGTAAATTATCTTTCCCAATTCCCTGATAGGTTTGGTCTATTCATATTTCCAAATCCAATATAGTTATTTGGATCATAACTATTATTATATTTAGCAAATCTTGGATCAGCATACTTACCCATAAAGTCTTTGTATTGTGTTCGTACTTCTACCACAGGCACTAAGGTTTGTTGATAAGTAATGGTATCCGCTGTAATTTGAAATGTCTTTCCATTTGAATAAGGCACATATCTCAAAGAATCAACATTCATCTCAAGTACGTTATACACGGAGTCTTTGGCAGGAATGTACGTGGTGTCATAAGTGATTTCTGTATTTCCCTGTGGATCATCAGGATCACCCATTACAGAAATTACCGTAAATTTCCCATTAGTCAATACATTAGTGAGCGTATCAAACGTAGGGGCAAACTCACCCGCTATACTACGATACATTTTCTGTGCTTGTCTTATTTTTAATAATTGTTGAACGACAGCATCTTTTCTCGTTTCTCTAGCATTGTTAAAAACAATTGGCTCTTTAATGCTGCTAACTACTAAATAAGCAAAAACAGCAATTAAAACAATCAAAATCAAATTAATAATCAATCTCATAAAGGTAAAATTTCGTTTTGTTCAAGTGCAATAATAGTAATTTTTCTTCTAAAAAAGAACAATATTAAAATTTGAATTTGAAAAATTTTAATTTTTGACGTTTTTTTGACAAAAAGTGGTGCATATTGGGATTTAAAAATTCGAAAAAGGACACGTAAAAGGTGGGGTGAAAATATGAAAATTGCTTAAAATCTTAGTATTTTGAAATTTAGACACCCATCCAACTTGATGTATTTATTTTTTCCCAACAGACCAAAAAAAGTAATAAAAAAGACCGCCTGCTGTTTCAATCCACTATCATCATTTACCAATTTTAGAATTCCCATTAAAAATAGCCCCTTCCTCCACTTGCATATTGGCAGCTACGATATCGCCAATGATTCTGGCAGTACTCCCAAGTACTAAAATTTCTGAAATATTTAAATTTCCTTTTATCGTACCATCTATTCGGGCTTTAACTGATTTTACGTCTCCCTGAATTTCGCCATCTATTCCCAATACTACTTGGGCACTGCTTTCGAGATTTCCTTTTAATAAACCATCTAATCGAACATTGTCTTGACATTGGATATTCCCGTCAATTGTTGTACCTTTGGCGACCACGCAATTTAAGGATTGATTGGACTCGTAACGATTTGAAGTACTTACTTCTGCTTTTTGGGTTTTTTTAGATTTTCTACCTAACATTGACATATTGTATATTAATTATGAATGAAATTATTCTCGGAATAGAATCATCTTGTGATGATACATCTGCAGCAGTTCTCATAGATGGGCGTGTGGTCAGCAATTGTATTGCCAGTCAAGACGTACATAAACTATACGGGGGCGTAGTTCCCGAGGTTGCATCTCGAGCACATCAATCCAATATTATTCCCGTGATTGATAAGGCAATAAATGATGCAGGAATTTTAAAATCAGATATAAATGCGATTGCTATCACACGGGGCCCAGGATTGATGGGCGCTTTAATGGTTGGAGTTAGTTTTGCTAAAGCTTTCGCAATGTCTTTAGATATTCCTATTATTGAAGTCAATCATCTTCAAGCCCATGTGTTGGCTCATTTCGCAGAAGATCCTATGCCTAAATTACCTTTTTTGTGTTTGACTGTTTCTGGAGGACATACTCAAATTATTAAAGTGAACGATTTTTTTGATATGGAAATTTTGGGGCAAACTATTGATGATGCTGCAGGTGAAGCGTTTGATAAAACGGGAAAATTGCTCGGATTAGATTATCCTGCAGGACCTTTGATT
>CAZOHX010000450.1:0-3217 GCA_964579315.1 uncultured Saprospiraceae bacterium | reverse complement strand
TCCCTTTCAGGGATTGATGCGATTCAGCTCAGCCTACCCTTTATGGATGTGGATACACATAAAAACATATGTCCACCTACTTATTTTCAAAAAAAAATATCAAATTATTTGAAAAATTAATATCAATTCGTAAATTGGGGGTTGTCAAAACGACTACAAACTATGTTAGAAAACTTAAAAATCACGGATGTCCTATTCTTGGACATTGAGACAGTATCTGGTAAATCATCTTATGCTGAATTAGACGAAACATTTCAAGCACTTTGGAAGCATAAATGCAAAAGCATTCTTCGTCAATTTGATGAAGCCATTGATGACGATAAGGCAGCGGAAACTTATAAAGAGAAGGCAGGTATTTTTGCAGAATTCGGCAAAATAGTCTGTATTTTAGTAGGTTTTATGCATTGGAATAAGGAAGCCAATCATTACGAGCTCAAATTGAAATCTTATGCCGATGATGACGAAGTTAAATTACTAACTGATTTTTCAGATTTAGTAAAACAATATTATAGCAATATCAATAAACATTTTCTCTGCGGTCATAATTTACGAGAGTTTGATATCCCGTATATCGGCAGACGAATGGCAATCAACCTAATGGAAATACCAAAAATGATGGATCTAGCAGGAAAAAAGCCTTGGGAAACCAAACAGCTCCTGGATACGCTTGAATTGTGGAAATTTGGGGACTTCAAAAATTATACATCTCTAAAATTACTGACTGCCTTGTTTGGAATTCCTTCTCCAAAAGATGACATAGATGGATCAGAAGTAGGTCGAGTTTATTGGGAAGAACAAGATTTGGAAAGAATTGCAGTTTATTGTGAAAAAGACGTGCTTGCAGTGGTACAATTGGTTTTAAAATACAAACGACAAAACTTATTAGAATCCGCTCAAATTACTTCGGTGTCGGGATTCTCTACTTAACAAAAGCATATTATCGATAAAACAAACAAAAAATGACCTCCTGGAAATCTACTCCAATGCTAAAGGTGTTTAATCCTTTTATTTTGGGGTTTTTAATAGCCTTTAATTTTCAAAATATCCATATTAACATTTTATGGATTGGGAGTTTGTTTGTCGTCATTTTCGGATTGCGATTATTGAAGTATTCAAATCAAACCATAATCATAAAATCATTTTCACTTTATATTCTCTTTTTTTTACTGGGGATTCTGACCATTCAAAATCATAATTCCAATAAAAATAGGAGTACATTTTTAGACTATCTTCACCCAAAGAATGTCATTTTAGGAAAAGTAATTTCAATGCCCGTTGTCAAGGAAGATAAAACGATTTTTCTTCTTGAAACACAATATATTAGCGATTCATCTTCCAATTTTAAAACTCATGGAAAATTACAAATTCAGCTTTATGAATCTCAAAATCCTTCTCGCATTCAATATGGTGATATACTTATTTTAAAAGGAAAAATCAAGCCCTTTGTGAAGCCTAAAAATCCATCTAGTTTTGATTACCAAAAATTTATGGAGACAAAAGGGGTATTGGCCAGTGCTGCCATTTCTGAGCATGATTGGCAAATTTATCAGAAAGCAAAACCATCCATTTTACACATAGCCAACCAACTTCGGCAAAAATTCAAATTAATTCTTGAGCAATATTTACCAGTTGGAAATGAAAGAAGTGTGGGGCTTGCCTTAATTTTAGGATATAAATCAGAATTATCAACCGAAACCAAAAGCCAGTATGCTGTCACAGGATCCATGCATATTCTTGCTGTTTCAGGACTGCATGTAGGATTAATATTTATACTACTTCATTTTTTATTAAAAAAAATAGTTTCAAAATCTCGATGGATCATTTTTCTGAAAATTATGGTACATCTTCTTGGCGTTTGGGGATTTGTATTGATTACAGGTGCGTCTATATCCGTTATTCGAGCAGGAATTATGTTTAGTTTTATTATTTTAGGAAAATCCCTTTCCTTAAAAACAAACACCTATAACAGCATTTTGGTGTCTATCATATTCATTCTCATCTTGGATCCCATGCAAATAAAGACTGTTGGATTTCAACTGTCCTATTTAGCTGTAATTTCGATTATTTGGTTGCATCCAAAAATAAAAAAACTGATAAATTTTCAAAATATATTTTTAAAATATCTATGGGAATTGACTACCATTTCCATAGCTGCCCAAATTTTGGTGCTACCATTGGGTATTTTTTATTTTCATCAATTTCCAATTTATTTTTGGCTATCCAGCTGGTTTGTTATACCACTAGCAACCATTATTCTATACCTTGGAATTTTTCTTTTCGGGGCTTATTATATCTTTATGCCCTTAGCATCTTTCTTAGGATTTTTGCTATATGGGTCCATATGGATGTTAAATTCAAGTGTGTTTTTAATAGAGCAATTACCATTCAATCATATTGGGCATATTTGGTTAGAAAGATGGGAGCTTCTCACACTGTATATCATCATCATTTGGATAGCAAAATCTATTCTAAGGAAAAAAATATGGGGAATAAATTGGGGTTTAGGGCTTATTTGCTTACTTGTAACAATTCATATTTTTCACACAATACAGTATTCAAACAAAGACTTAATCACTTTTTATTATGTTCCAAACCACACCGTAATGGATTTTAAAATAGGCAATGATGCTCACTGCATCACCAATGCAAGTTTAGAAATTGAAAATTATGCAGCTCTTGGCAATAGAATGAAAAACAAATATGATATTCTACATCGTGAATCCATCGACTCCATTTTAGAAACCAAGTATTACCTTCATTATAAAAATTTTATTTTTACAGCAAATGATTCCTTTTATATTCAAAATTCAAGTGGAGAAATTCCAAAAAACATCCATCAAATAATTGTAACAAAAAATAGTACAATAAACTTAGATGATTTCCAAAACCTATCAGAAATGACGCTGCTAATCCATGATGCATCCAATCATCCAAATCAAAATCTAGCTTGGGAATCACTTTCAGAAATCAATCATTTAATGTCCTACAATGTCACTAGATTAGGAGCATATCATCCAGAAAAATACAAATAAATACTATTTTTTTCCTTTTGGCAAGGTTTTTACAACATCTTTGGCAGAATATGAGCAGTGATAAACTGTTTGTTTCTAAATATACATACTGTGAGACTCTAACATAAGCCACTTGGTCAATCCGAGTGGCTTTTTTTTGCTTACTCATCCGATTTTTTCTCAAAATCACAACCTTCAAACATAGT
>CAZOHX010000449.1:0-3230 GCA_964579315.1 uncultured Saprospiraceae bacterium | reverse complement strand
ATATTGGAAGCGGGAACCAAATCCTATATGAAAAAATTAATAATACTCAATATTACACCTTTATACTAGCTTGGGGGGATTGTCCCGCAGGATGTACGATATTTCATATATGGAAATACGCCGTAAATGAAAATTGTGATGTAACATTTTTAGAAGAAAGTGGTTCTCCAATTCCTTTCTCTGGTACAAATTGCAATATTTCAGGTACATATATTCCTGCGACCATATCTGCTTCCAATAATAATTTTTGCATTGGAGATTCCAGTATTCTTACAGTGGATAGAGGGGAACAATTTTTATGGAGTACAGGAGAAACTAGCCAAAATATCACTGTCAATGATGCTGGCAATTACTTTGTAACGATTACTGAAAGCAATGGTTGTGTGAAATATGCCAATATAAATATTTCAATGGCCACTCCTTCTATCAATTTCCAAAAACTTAGTGATACGATTTGTTATTCAAATAATCCCATTGATTTAATTGCCTATCCTGATGGTGGTCAATTTATGATAAATCAAGATGCAGTTTCTGGTTCATTTATTCCTTCCCAATTAGATTTTGGATTAAATACCGTATCATATTCCATCTTGGATACGGTGACAGGATGTACTAATACAGTCACACAAAATATCGTCATCCATCGAGATACAACAAAAATTTACGGTAAAAAATCGTTTTGTAAAGGAGAAAGTACTCTTTTGTATGTTTCCCCTTTTGTTAGAAATTACCTATGGAGCAATAATTCTACTAATTCAAGCATAGAAGTAAAGCAACCAGGATTATACTCAGTAACCGTCATGAATAATGAGGGATGCATCCAATATGCAGAAGCAAACATCATAATGGATCCATTACCAAATGTTTCGTTCACTTCGGACATGTATAATTTTTATTTACATGATGATAAAGTAAAATTATCTGGGGGCACACCGTTAGGAGGAGTGTATAATGGAGATGGTGTCATTGAAAACAATTTCATCCCTTATGCCGCAGGTCTTGGAATCCATGAAATTTCTTACGAAGTAACAGATACCAATACCACTTGTACAGCACATGAATATCACATGGTAACCGTTTTAGATGATTTTATAAAATATGATATTTCACAAGAAGGAAACCAATGGAATATTGCTGATTTTCATAACCAAGATACTTCAATAATAAGAATTAGAGTGAAGGGGGATACGCTTTTTAAAAATCTTGCCTATAGAAAACTTGAAATCAACCATTCTGGCAGTTTAGAATGGGAATCTATGGATAAATATATTCGTCAAGACAGTTCAAAACGAGTTTTTATTAGAAGTAAAGAAGATAGTGGTGAAATATTCTACGATTACAATCTTCAACTTCATGATCCTTTCAAAGAAAATGTACTAAGCAGCCAATCAATTTCAGTGGATAAAATAGATTATGTAGCGGATTTAAATGGTAAAATGAGACGGCAAATCCATTTGAAAGTTATTGAAAATGATCGTTTTTACAATGAAATATGGCTTGAAGGAATTGGAAGTATGAAACATCTTACACATGCAATTTCTGAAGAAAATAATTATGCATTAATGTGTTTTTATCAAAATGGGGAGTTGATTTATCAAAGAAATCCGCAAGGTCTATGTATTTTTGATCCAACTACGGACACAAAAAATATAATAAATGCTAATGCCATTTCTGTCGTTCCAAATCCCGTTTCAAAGTATTTTCAACTGGACGGAATAGATAATTACTCAACGAAAGCCATCCTTTTGTATAACATCGATGGCAAATTGCTAAAAACATACAAAATAAATCAAAAATATGATATTTCTGATTTACAAAATGGTATTTACTTTATAAATATTATTACTAATGATCAAAAAATCACTAAAAAGATGGTGGTTGAAAGGTGATGCTACAAACTGGATGCTGCACGGCAGAAGACCGATAAGGATAAAAATATGTGGGCATAACTTATAAGGATACCTTTATCTTTACATTTTAAAATAAATGGGTGTAAAATTAAAATAAAGAATTTTCTTTTCACCATTTTGTTTTGACACTACCATTTTATCTAAAAATAAATTATTAGAATTAGTAGTAGTACCATTATACTTTACATTATCATACCCCATATACCTAGCAATGATATATTCTTCTTGAGTACTTAATGTGACAATTGGCTTGTCCTTTGAACCATCCCCAGAATACATGAATCCATTAAAAATCTTTGATAATTTAATTTCTGCATTCTTACTTTTTTTTACATTTCCCTTAATTCTATAACAAAAAATTAGCTCTCGAAGTACTATAATATTTAATGGTTCAATTAAAATTATTTTTTCCCCAAATGAAATGGCTTCATCAATTCTATTTGCCCATGTCAATTGTTGAATTTTTTCTTCATCATCGAAATTATATGGTTTAAAATAGGCTTGATTTGATTGACCTAAAATCAAATAAAACATTTCTTTGTTATTTAGAAGTGCTGGATTTTCATAAAAAGCAGTACTCAATTTATCATAAGCATATTGACCTTTTTCAATGAGACTATCTATTCTATTATAATCAATTAATTTCTTAAAGTCCGTCTTTGGTTTTTCAATGGGATTATAAACTGGTAATTTATGTAGTTCCCAATATTTTTCTTCCTGTTGTATTTTTAATTTAATCTCTATCAATTTTTCAGTGAAATAGGAATCTTTTTCGTTATACATCTGACCTTGTTTAAACAAAAAATAGGCATACTTAAATTGCTCATGTCTCAAAAAGTAATTTCCATAATCTTTATAGATTTCTGCATTTGTACTATCAATATTCAATGCAATATTATAATATTTAGGAGCATTTTTTTCTGCATTAAAAGTTACTTTTTCCAATCTTTTAGCATGATTCCAATGAGGAATAGCACTGGTAGAATCTTTTAACAATTCTAACTTGTAAATAGAGTTTAGAGAATCTAAAATGCCCTTATTTTTTGAATAATTATCGACTTGGGAAAAAATAGAACTACAAATAAATAACAATGTAATCGTGTAATTGAACTTCATAAAAATAAATTAATGTATAATTAAAAAGGAACGCCTTTAAAATAATTATTATTGCTCCTTAATTCATTTAAACAATCTGTCTTAAGTAGTTAGATGATTCATACTTCTTTCAATTCAGTCAGAATTCTATTTTTTCTTTTCTATTTCCGCTATTATTACTCCAAAATTTCCATCAATATCAATCCATTTTTTTTCAGGTAAGTA
>CAZOHX010000448.1:0-3231 GCA_964579315.1 uncultured Saprospiraceae bacterium | reverse complement strand
TAAATCAAAATTGGTTTCCATTGCTATTGGATTGTTTTTCGTGCAAACCATAGTATCCGTGCTCCCCATAGAAGAAGGAAAGATATTTGGGGGAATGTTTCAGACCACAGGATTGATTAGTTTCATGAAAATTGTTCTGAATATAGCTGTTTTGATAATTTTGTTACAATCCGCAAAATGGGTTAAAAAAGTATTGGTTCCCCAAAATGTAGCTGCGGAATTTTATATTTTACTATTTTCTACTTTAATAGGAATGTATTATTTGATATCAGCGGGTGATTTTATGATGTTCTTTTTAGGGATAGAATTATCAACTTTACCACTTGCGGGATTAGTTGCCTACAATTTATATAAAAAGACATCGGCAGAAGCAGCATTGAAGTTGTTATTGTCCTCTGCGATGGCATCAGGAGTTAGTCTTTTTGGAATATCATTATTTTACGGATTAGGAGGTTCTATTTATTTTGATGATTTAGGCACAAGTTTACAAGTATCAAATTTAGCAGTATTAGCCTTTTTATTCTTTATTTCGGGATTAGCATTTAAAATATCGTTAGTACCCTTTCATTTTTGGACGGCTGATGTTTACGAAGGAGCACCCACTAGTATTACCGCCTATTTATCTGTAGTATCCAAAGGGGCTGCCATATTTATTTTGATGGTTGTGTTATACAAGGTATTGCCATCTTTAGAATGGGTTTGGAAAGATTTATTGTATGCGTTAGCGATTTTGACCATGACCATAGGTAATTTGTTTGCATTGCGGCAGAAGAATATGAAGCGATTTTTAGCATTCTCTTCCATTGCACAAGCAGGATTTATTTTACTAGGAGTGATGGCATCCACTCAATCAGGAGTAGCAGCAGTGATTTACTTTGTCTTGATATATGTTTTTACAAATTTAGGAGCATTTGGAGTGATTCAAAGTATTGAAGAACAAACAGGTAAGCTAAAAATGGATGATTATGAAGGATTATACCGTACCAATCCCAATTTGAGTTTGGTCATGATGTTGTCTTTATTTTCCTTAGCAGGTATTCCGCCTGTTGCTGGATTTTTCGGAAAATTCTTTTTATTCACCGAAGCCGCAGGACAAGGATACTATTGGTTGGTATTGATAGCGGTAGTGAATGTGACGATTTCCTTGTATTATTATTTGCTGGTAGTCAGGGCGATGTTTTTGCGAAAAAGCGATGATGCGATTCCATTTTTTAAATCAGATTTATTAATGCGAATTGCTCTATTGATTTGCGTTGTGGGTATATTTGCACTGGGATTATATAGTCCTGTTTATGATTATATTTACGGACTGAGTGCTGGGATGTTTTAGGGGGATGAATTTACTCGAATGAGAAAAGTCTTAATTTTGAGATAATTCGTAATTCGTAATTCTCAATTCGTAATTAAAAAAATGAGATTTACTCAAATGAGAAAAGTCTTAATTTAGAAGAAAATTAACAATTAGCAATTAACAATTAAAAAAAAAGATGTCATTAGCAGGAAAACATAGTTTTGGAGAAATAGATGGAACCAGAGTAACTTTTGTAGAAAAGAAGATTGGACAAGCACGGGTTGATTTTCTGACAGAATTGTTGGAATTTAATGGTTTTGAAGTACTATTAAAACCCGAAAAGAAAAAGTCAGAAGAAGATCCGGATATTTTCACTTTGGGCGTTACGGATATGGTTTTTAATCCTACGGTTTGGATTTATCAACGAAGGTTGAAGACTAAGGATGGACGTAAGGTTACGCCGGCTTATTGGGAGGGTGATACTGAGGATACTGCTCCGCAGTATTGGGAGCGGAAGGTTTAGTTTGTACTATTTCGGCATTACTTCATCTCAACTCGTCCAGTCCCTTTCCCCTTACCAGGAATCAAAATCTTCTCCTCGCGGCTCATTTCCAATAAAACTTTCTCATAAATAGAGTCAGCTAGCGTAGGGTGATTCATTAATACCGATAGCAATTGGTCGAAATCTGCTTGGCTTATGTGATTTAGTTGGAAAACTTCATTGTAATATTGAGTAGCCAAACTATCTTTTTCGTTTTTATTGGCAAATTGAAATGCAGCTTCGGCAACTTGGATGTCTGTTAATACACGAACAGCTTTTTGTTCAGAAAAAGGTAATTTGACTTCCGATTCAGTTTCACAAGAGGAAATGAAGATAAAAATTCCAACAAAGAATATATATTTTAACATTTAAAAATACATTTTGGGATAATAAAGAGCATCAAATTTTCCGTTTTGTTCGTCAAATTCTTTCCACGAATCGATAGTAGATGCTATTTTGAAAATTCCAGCCGTTGGAATATTGGGAATATATTCATCTGAAAATGTATTAGCGATAGTTGTCCAAGCAGGATTGTGTCCGAAAATAAGGATGTTTTCCAATGGTGTATCTAAGGATTTTATTACATTATATACATCATCGGGGGAAGGATGATATAAAGTTGGTTCCAATTGAATATTCTCAACATCTATAGAATATGCCTTTGCAAAATAAGTGGCGGTGGTGAAAGCACGATTGGCAGGACTACTTAAAATTAAATCTATTTTGTTAGCTTTTGTGGTTAACAATGTTGCCATAAATGGAGCGTCTCTTAAGCCCCTTTTATTTAATGGTCTATCAAAGTCATTTAATGACATATCCACCCAACTTGATTTCGCATGTCTTACAAAAAAGACGTTTTTCATATATTAGATTTAAAAGATATGTAATTAATGTTGAAAATACTAATCATTTGTCGTATCTTTAGTTGTTAGAGAAGTCAAAGACGATGTTTTACTTACCTAGACTTTAAAAACGATGTAAATATAGAAATGTTATTGATAATTTCATAAAACTGATTAAAACCAAAATAAATCAAATTGAATTTTCTACTAAAAGATATTGAATTGGTCATTGATGACTTTTACGTCGAGAAAGCGGAAGCTCTTTTGGAAGGAAGTCGCCTTGGAAATTTAGTGGAAGTAGATAATAATTTATGGATAGGCTTGGTCAGAGATGGTAAAAGTTTTGAGATTGAAATTCAATTGCAAAATAAACGAATTAAGGCTTATACTTGTGAATGTGAAATGTATAAAAATGATAAAATTTGTCATCATATCACTGCTGGATTGATTTTGTTAAGAAAACGAAATCCTTATGTGCCTACGCCTCCTAAAACAGCTCCTGTAAAGAAAACGCCTAAAAAATTAACGGTTGCAGATATTTTGAGTCAAACGCCTGA
>CAZOHX010000447.1:0-3238 GCA_964579315.1 uncultured Saprospiraceae bacterium | reverse complement strand
CTGCTGGAATCGTGTAACTCACCGCTGTTTGTGATGTGTAATCTCCTGGCTCAATTGCTGTTCCATTTGCTGTAGTTACATCTACCACGATATCCGTTGAACTTGGATTGGGAATGCTTAGTACGAATACTAAATTATTGCCTTCTACTGCGGTTGGATTGCTGATACTTACCGTTGGTGTACCGTCATTATCTGTTATTGTTCCTGTGTTATTCGCAGGGTTATTTGCATTACCACTTGTTACGGTTCCTGATAAAATTACCGTTTCACTCGATTCTGATATATTGTCATCTAGTGTCATAACTGGTACATTTACACTTAAGCTTCCCGCTGGAATTGTGTAATTTACAGCAGTTATAGATGTATAATCTCCAGGTTGTACTGCAGAACCATTTGATGTAGATACACTTACCACAACATCTGTTGGACTTTTATCACTTAAACTAATTACAAAAGCTAAGTTATTTCCTTCTACAGTTGTTGGGTTATTGATACTAACTGAGATATTGATTTCTTCTCTCCAATCCCGTTCAGCTGTTCCACCATCCAAATCAGGAAAAGACATTGCGTTCTGTGAATTAGTAGGATTAAAAAGAGCATTATTATTATCAAAAGCATCATCTAATCCATCATTATCGGCATCATTGCCAGATGGCGTTGTATCTGCAATATTATCATTATCAGTATCCCATCCTTCAATTAAATCATTATAAAAATCATCATCAGAGTTAGTATCTAAATAATCAGGATTCCCTGTGCCATCTTTATTTTCAAGCACTATTGGAGTTCCCAATAAATCATATTCATCATCAACACCATTATTGTTGATATCATTACCTGATGGACCTCGATATCCTGAAGTTGATTGAGCTTCAATATTATCTACAATACCATCACCATCACTATCTAAATCTAAAAAATTTAATATAGTATCGGTATCATCTGCACTTTCTGCCAAAGCATAATTTAAAACTGCATTTTGAGTATCAACATCTTCCAAATCATCATGTAGTCCATTATATCCGAAAGCGGCAGGAATTCCATCGATGATTCCGTCATGATTATTATCTGGCATATTATGACCAGCCTCAATCAGATCGAATATTCCATCATTATCTGAATCAAGATCCAAATGATTTAGAACGCCATCACCATCTGTATCCAAAGTAACACAACCATTAACATACGATCCAATATTCCATTCAGTATTAGTTCCAGCTTCATCATGTACATAATGAACTACATGAATTTCATCAATTGGAGCATAATAATGATAAATCACACCGCTTAATGATAAATCCGCATAATCATCTGTGTTATTTGTACCTTTATAATAATCACCATCGAGCACTAGATTTACCCCTTTTTCAATGAATGAAGGTGCCACTTCAACACCATTCTGAAAAGCAACTACCTTTACCTTTTCATAATATGTTTGACTACCAAAATCGACATCTGCTATACCCGCAACAAGATTATGCACTGGCATATTAAATTTCCTGATAGCAGTACCAATCATAATAGGTTGTCCATTTTCTGTCTGACGTAATAAAACCCAATCTGGACTAGAATTATATAATGAAAATGGATCCCCAGAAGAACTATAGGTAATAGTTAATCCATTATTGTATCCTGAATTTTGAGTTGTTCCATTTAAAGGTGTATTTGGTGGTAAATTTGAAATGGGACTATTACAACTCATCTCTATTTTATCAGGAATCCCATCATTATCATCATCAATATCAATATTATCCGAAGTGCCGTCATTATCATGATCCAAAATATCTCGATAATCAACATCTCCCCCTGAATTTGAATCTCCATCTACGTCTGGCAATATTATCGCTCCAGAAAGAGGATTATCTATGGTACCCGCTGGATCTAAATACGAACCAGTTGCATCCGTAGAATCGTCTAATCCATCAGAATCAGAGTCAGTTCCACTTAAAGTATTATTAATTTCATTTTGATCATAATTATAATCATTATCACTATCCAAATCTAAATAATCTGGATTATCGATACCATCTGTATTTACTGGTGTTAATCCAGAACTACTGACATTGTCATATCTATTATCTAATCCATCATAATCATCATCTAATTCAAAAGGAGCTTGATAACCAACAGTTGTTTGTGCTTCCACATTATCGGGTATTCCGTCATTGTCTGAATCTAAATCGACAAAATCAGCTAGACCATCTCCGTCAGAATCAATAGGAAGCGTTTTTAAATACACACCTACGGCAAAAGCTTGTAATCCATTTGAACCGACTTCTGAAATAAACTTCACATTCAAAGATGTTGCATTTCTAGTCCGTAATAATGGCGAAGTAGGATCCGCAGTTTCTGTTTCATCAATATCTATGGATGTTGTACCTAAACCAAATACAGTAAAAGTATCCGTACCCATAGTTTCGATATTTTCCCAAGAACCACCATTTGTAGTTACATAAATATCTTCATCATTATTACCATTACCATGTATTGATGTACTTTCAGCATCCACAAAAATCAAATCAGGGATAAAACTAATTCCATTATTAGTAGCATTAAAAGAAATATCAAACGAAATATCATTGGCTGGACCAGATGTATCATATAATGCTTCGCCATTACTTGTCGAAATATTGTAATATTTATGGGTCGAAGCACCTGGCCATGTATTCATGTCAGATGGTTTAAAATCTGCTGGAGTTGGTCCGCCAGGAGTCAAGTCCGTAACATTAGAGAAGGTCACATCAATAACAGAACCATCAGGTAATGTAAAAGTTTTTGAATCACCTTCATGAATTCCATCAACTAAATCTCCTGTATCCCAAGTAAACCAATAAATATTGTTTTTATATGCCCCAAGACCAACATCAGCATTACCAGTCAACAGTCCAGAATCATCATTTTCGACAACATCCAAAATCCCATCATCATCATCATCAATATCTACCATATCTACTATACCATCTTCATCCGTATCAAAAGCCCTATAACCAATAGGTAAATTTAGTCCTAAATCCCATTCATCATAATTTACTCCTGGAGTAACAGCAAAATCTATCGTAATTAAAGATAGAGGGTCGAAATCAGAATCTAAAGTTGAATTTCCACCGATATTTTTTAATACAGCAGATTCATAAGTTAAACCAGCTTTCAAAAAATAAGTATTTGTTGGAATTACGTCGAAAAAATAATACCCTGGATTTCCCTTAAAATCATTATGAGTATAAGTAGAATCAATAGG
>CAZOHX010000446.1:0-3241 GCA_964579315.1 uncultured Saprospiraceae bacterium | reverse complement strand
CACTATCCGATCCTGCCTACCAAATGGTATGGATTCCCACATTTTGTCACGCACTATTTAAATTCGTTTGATAATCATAGCAGAAGCTCCACCACCACCATTACATATTGCAGCCAAACCATATTTGCCATCTTTATTATGTAGAACCGAATTTAATGTTGTCACGATACGAGCACCAGATGCTCCCAAAGGATGTCCAAGAGCAACTGCCCCACCAAACACATTCATTTTATCGTAACTAATTCCAAATTCTTGGGCAAAAACCATTGAAACGACCGCAAAAGCTTCATTTATTTCAAAATAGTCCATATCGCTTATGTCCAAACCTGCCATTTCAAGTGCTTTTTTAGCTGCTTTAGGAGGTGCTGTTGTGAACCATTCTGGAGCATGGGCTGCGTCACCAAAAGCGACAATCTCTCCTACGGGTTTTAATCCATGCTTTTTTACGGCAGATTCACTAGCGAGAACCAATACTGATGCACCATCATTAATGGTGGATGCATTGGCAGCCGTAACTGTACCTTCTTTGGTGAAAACGGCACGAAGAGAAGGGATTTTTTCAAATTTCACTTTTTTGTACTCTTCATCTTCTGTTATGACTAGGTCATCGCCACGTCTTTGGGGTACGTTTACAGGAACAATTTCATTACTAAAATCGCCATTTTCTGTGGCAGTAGCTACTCTTTTATAAGAATTGATACTAAATTCGTCTTGAGCTTCTCGACTCACATCAAACTTAGAAGCAGTGGCATCGGCACAAACGCCCATTGGCATTTTACCATATGCATCTGTTAAACCATCTTTTGCCAATCCGTCAATCAATTTTGAGTCACCATATTTTCTTCCCCATCTAGTATCAGGACTATAATAAGGAATATTTGACATGCTTTCCATTCCGCCAACCACTACAATATCTTTAAGACCCAACATGATGCTTTGAGCCCCGAACATTGTAGCTTTCATTCCTGAAGAACAAACTTTATTGACCGTTGTACAAGGAACTGTATTACTAATTCCTGCTTTTAATGCTGCTTGTCTAGCAGGAGCTTGTCCTATATTGGCAGAAACTACATTTCCCATAAAAACTTCATCTACGTTATTGGGATTGACATTTGCCTTTTCAAGACCACCTTTTATTGCTGCAGCACCCAAATCGACAGCACTTAAATTTTTAAATACACCACCAAAGCTTCCAAAAGGAGTTCTTACAGCAGAAACAATATATACTTTATTCATTTTTTAAAATTTTGAAATGATTTTCATCGAAAAGATTTTAAATCATTGTTAAAAATATTCACAAAAATACTTAAAATTCAAATTAGAATTGAATTTCATGGTTCAAAATGTCCGCTATTTTCTTACTGTCCCTTTTAAAAATGGAACAAATTTGAAATTATCAAAGCTTTCTTCTTTATACTCCTTTTCACTAGTACGAGTTACTTTTATCATTCGCTGAATTTCATTTCCGAGTGGAATAATCAAAAAGCCCCCAATTTTGAGCTGATCAAGGAGTGCTTGTGGAATTTCAGTAGCCCCTGCCGTCACTAAAATTTTGTCAAAAGGTGCAAATTCAGGCAAACCTTTATATCCATCTTTCCAGAAAGTGCGTACGCCAAAATTTAATGTCTTTATTAATTTCGTGGCTTTCTGAAACAAGATTTTTTGCCGCTCAATAGAATATACTCTTGCACCCAAAGCGGATAAAATACAGGCTTGAAAGCCTGACCCTGTACCTATTTCAAGTATTTTGTCTCGTTTTTTTATTTTCAAAAGGCTGGTTTGATATGCTACGGTATAAGGTTGTGAAATGGTTTGGTCATTGCCAATAGGAAAGGCGATATCTTCATAGGCCTTGGATTCTAAGCCACTATCGAAAAAAAAATGTCGAGGTACTTTATTGAATGCATCTAATACATTTTGGTCGGAAATACCTTTAGCTTTTAATAATTCAAGCATTTTTTTCCTTCTTCCCTTGTGTAAATAGTCATCTTTATATTTCATATCAGTTGCAAAGATATACATTATGGGTGAGAATTTATTTGAAAACGCTTGTGAGATGGGCGAATATTTTTTAGAGAATATGTCAAAGAACGGATTAACGAGTTATTGCTTAAAAAAAATAATAAAATTATAAATCAATGGTACAACACTTTAGGCATCATATTTGATATTCTCTTTATATGGTGATTGGATATAGCTTTAGATTTTGGAATGCTAAATATTCAAACCCAAGGTGATGCCATGAATTGTGGTGATATTAACTATTGAAACAAAAGCAAACATGAATATTCTTTTACTAGAAAAGTCTTTACAAAATACTAAAAAAGTAGAGACACTAATCAACAAATGGAGTGCTTCGGAAAAGGTTTTCCATTCAACTGCATTATTTGATGGTGCTAAGATGATACAGGAAAATAGTATCGATATTGTTCTATTAAATTTAGATTTAGAAGATACTATTGGTTTCAGGACATTAACTAATTTTCAGGAAAGAAGTAATGGTTGTCCCATCATAGTTGTTTCAGAAAAAAATAATAAAATTATTGCAAATCAAGCCATAAAAGCTGGAGCTTACGATTATTTATTGATAGATACATTGTCATCCACACTTTTAGGGAAATCTATCACAAATGCACTAAATTTATATAAAGCTAAACAAGATTTAGTAAATTTAAAGAAAGAAGTACTTATCCAAGAAAAAAAATACGAAGAAGCCCAAAAAATGGCTCAATTTGGTCAATGGGAATTGGATATCATTACCAATGACATGACATGGTCTTCACAGATATATTCTATTTTGGCGATTGAAAATAGGTCAAGGCGAACTTCTCTATCCGATTATCTAGAGTTTGTACATTTTGATGATAAGGAAAAGGTGTCTCAGTTTTTTGATGCATGTTCTAAAGGAAATCAGCCCATAGAAATTGAACATAGAGTGCTCATCAATGGTCGCACAATCAAGCATATTGCCCTTAAAGGAAAAGTAAGTTTCAATGAACTAGAAAATACTATCAAAGCAGTAGGTACGCTACAAAATATTACAGATAGAAAACAATCAGAAGCATTACTTTTAGAAAAAAATATTAATAAGAAATCTTTTAAAATCAAACAGCAAGTTTTTGATGACTTAAGTTTTCATGTGAGAACACCGTTATCATCCATTGTGAATTTGATTTTTTTATTAGAAAAGATGGAAGCATCTGATGAGCAAGCAGAGTTGATTCGTGGATTGCGGATTTCT
>CAZOHX010000445.1:0-3245 GCA_964579315.1 uncultured Saprospiraceae bacterium | reverse complement strand
AACCAGTGAAAAATGGGGACAAACTTTTAAGCATATTATTCTTCCTGTTTGGCTTTGCGTTTATGAGTATCGTGGAAAAACTTTTCATTTTTCTATCAATGGTCAAACAGGGCGAGTCTATGGTAAAAAACCAACATCTTGGATAAAAATTGGAGCATTAATTCTCTTATTTGTTTTATTAATATTTGGAATTTGGTATCTTCGCCAATGGAAACAGGGGGCTTTTTAATTATTAATTGTTAATTTACTCCTAACTGACTTTTTTCATAATAGAGAAGATTTACTTTCTTAACTAATATCCCAATAGGCAATAAAAATTTTAATCCAAAGCTAAAGTTAAATTATAAAAATTTGATACAAATATTTGTTACAGGAGGCACATTTGATAAAGAATATAATTTTATCAACGGAGAGTTATTTTTTAAGGATACACATTTAAAAGAAATGCTTGAAAGGGGCAGATCCACCTTGGATGTCAGTATCAGAACCTTAATGATGGTCGATTCTTTAGATATGTCAAATGTAGATCGAGAAATTATTGCCCATACTTGTTATAAATCAAAATACAACCAAATTGTAATCACTCACGGCACGGATACACTTGTTGAAACAGCCAAGTATCTTGCCAAAAAGAATATCGAAGATAAGACAATTGTAATCTTCGGAGCTATGATTCCGTATGCTTTTGGGTCGTCGTCCGATGGATTTTTCAATTTAGGGAGTGCTTTAGCATTTGCTCAGGTACTTCCACAAGGCGTATATATTGCTATGAATGGGCGATACTATGATTGGGACAAAGTTCGAAAGAATCGAAAGACTGGTTTTTTTGAAGAAATATAACATACATTAAACTAATTTCTAATTTCTTAACTCACAATAAATAAAATGGCATCAGCACTAAAAAATCTTTCAAATTATAATGAATCTACACTTCCCGATTGTAAAAATATGCGATTTGGAATTGTTGTAGCTGATTGGAATGAAGAAATTACACATGCACTTTATGAAGCTTGTTTTGATACATTAATGAAACATGGGGCAACAGAAGAAAACATTATAAGTGTTCAAGTGCCAGGTGCGTATGAACTAACTTCCGCAGCAGGCATGTTGATTGAGCATAAAAAAATAGATGCAATAGTGGGATTGGGCTGTGTAATTAAAGGTGAAACCAGTCACAATGAATATATCAATACATCAGTTGCAATGGGCTTGACCGAACTTTCCATACGCTCAGGTATTCCATGTATTTTTGGGTTATTGACTCCGAATACTTGGGAGCAAGCCAAAGATAGAGCAGGGGGGAAGCATGGAAATAAAGGTGTAGAAGCTGCTGTAACTGCTATTAGAATGATTGATTTAAAATCAAAATTGTCAAAAAGAGAAGCTAAAATTGGATTTTAGAACTCATTTATTTGAATTTTATTAAAAAAAAATCTAATTTGTCTTCATATTTAGGATGGAAGTAATATTTTACTTTCATTAACTAATTATTACAAACTAAAACACAACACTATGATTAAGGGATTAATTAGGCTAGGAATATTTTTAGTACTAGCACTTTTGGGGTATAATTATTTTTATGGTACCGTAGAAGAAAAAGCACAATCTAAAGAAATTGTCCATGATGCTACTCAGCTTGGGAAAAAATTATTTTCTAAAGTGGGCAAACTATTGAAATCTGAAAAAGCCAAATTTGATGACGGTAAATTCGATGAAGCCATCGGTAATGTCAGGAATGCAATTGGAGATTTAAAAGATAAGGTTGCTCAAGAAAAGCCAGAATTGAAAGGGGAATTAAATGATTTGGAAGAAAAACGAAAGGAATTGGCGAAAGAAATTTCAGATGGTGAAAAAGATGGATTTACTAAAGAAAATAAAGAGAAATTAAAGCGTAAATTTCAGTTTATTACTGATGGAATTAAGGTTTTAATGGATAAAATGGATAAATAGCATTTGAGTGCGTGACATATAGTGGGAGATTTTGGATTTGAAACATACTAAGCTAAAAAGTGGCAAAGCCACGACACTATCCATAGCCCAACGGGCAATGAATAGAAAACCAGCAGCGTAGCTGCGGCACTATCCGATCCTGCCTACCAAATGGTATGGATTTCCACATTTTGTCACGCACTCATAACATTTTCTTAGTGAGAGCATGCCACTTTAAATAATTAGTTTAACTTTTATTAGCCAACTAATTTTTTACCTTATTTCATATATTTTAGTATTTTTCATTAATTCTCATCTTTTTTTCGTAAAATTGACAATTTAACAAAATTTAGGATAGAATGAAGTGTAAATTTGGTTGGATTGGAGTATTTTTAATATATACTCTAGTTGCTTATGGACAACGACCTGTGTCAAATATGTATATGTTTGATTTTATTCAACAGACAGATGATTATTATGAATTTTCTCATCCAAGATTTTTAACGGGATTCAACAATAACGGGTATAATAATCAACCCTATTTTATCAGTAATAAAGTGTTGTATTTTGCTTCAAGCAGAAGAAATGCTACTCAAGTGGATATTTATGCTTTGAATATTCAGCAAAAAACGAAAACACAAATTACTAGAACTCCAACGGATGAATATGCGCCAAATTTATTGCCCAATAGACAATTTTTGTCTTGTATTAATGTAGATGGAACAGACCATCGTTTATGGAAAATTCCAATTGATCGATCTAATTCAGGGACATTTCTTTTCCCTCAAGAAACATACATAGGTTATCATTTATGGATGGATGATGAGCATGTGGCATTGTCTATTGGGGATCGACCAACAAGTTTGGGCATCGGAAATATGTCAGATGGTACTGTGAAATATATTACATCCAATGTTGGGAGATGTTTTCAAGTTTTACCAGATGGCAGATTGGTTTATATTCAAAAATTAGGACAATCCACATGGTATATTAAAGCATTAAATATAAATACTGGTCGGTCTGAAATCCTAATTGAGTCAAAAAATGGTCAAGAAGATTTTATCATTTTGACGGATGGAACAATTATACAAGGAAATGGAGATAAACTGTATAAATTTAATCCTAAATTAGATAAGTCATGGAAGGTAATGGCTAATTTAGGAGAATATGGAGTTAAAAATATCAAACGTTTGGCTTGGAATGGTAATCGCAAACTGGTTGTGGTTGATGAAATGTAATAATCCATGTATGTCAAACATATAAAATGTCATGTAGATTCCTTGCAGAAATTCAAATTTGAAAGAGCACAAAGTAAA
>CAZOHX010000444.1:0-3255 GCA_964579315.1 uncultured Saprospiraceae bacterium | reverse complement strand
CACTACAATTACAATCTATATCAATGGCATCCACCAATGTTTCTGGATTTCCATCATCACAAGGAGCACCGATTTGGTCATGATCTTTAAAATTTGACATTACACCTTCCCATGGGAGTAATGGGTTGTCTTTTGTTTTAACAATAGAATAACTAGTAGCTTGTTTATAAAAATCAGGGTAACATCCGCTAAAATTATTATTAGAAAAATCTGCACTAGATACACCAAAGGCTAAAGCTTTTAGCACATGATTAAAAATAAATTCAGGAATTTGTCCAGAAAAATTATTATCACTGACATTCAGCATGAAAAATTTAGTATTTTCAAGATTTACCAACGTTCCTATAATTTGATTATCCGAAAGATCGATATCATATAATCTTGGAATCAATTTGAAAGATATTGGCAATTCACCACTTAAATTATTATGTTTTAAAAATAGCTGATGTAAATTTGTAGCCTCCCTAATTTCTAGGGGAATCTCTCCTTCATAATTATTAAAACTCAAGTCTAAGCTTTTTAAGTTTTTTATTTCAAACAACTCTCGATTTAGGGTTCCATGAAGATTATTATGAGATAAAAGTAATTTTGTTAAAACGCTCAACTGATTAATTTCTGGTGGAATTACACCATCGAGATTATTATTGACTAAATTAATGGCAACAATGCGATGATTATCATTCATTGTAACTCCAAACCAATCTTCCAATGGTTTCTTTGTCAACCAATTATTGTTGTTTGTCCAAGCAAATCCTTTGGTAGCATTGTATAATGCAACTAAAGTCAAGGAATCATCTCTAATACTCACATCTTTGCCTTTACATTCGCAATTTTCAGTGATTACTTGATCGTATTCTTCCGCATTTCCGTTGTCGCACGGTGCACCGATTTGAGATTCACCATTGCAAAGATGTTGAAGATCTCCTTGCCAAGGCAGATTAATATTTCCAGTAAAGTTGTAGCCTGTTTGGGTATCATCTTCTGAAAAGCCTAGGTTGCAGATGTTTGTGAAATTGTCGGGTATGCAACCCGAAAACTGGTTATTCATAGCATAAATACTGTGTAGCATTTCAAGGTTATTTAAATCACCCCAATTACATGAAGATAACAGATTATTAGAGATGTTAAGATATTTAATTTTGGGTATTTTTTTAAAAGCTATAGAAGTCGTTATCAAATTGTCTTTTAAATTAAGATATTCGAGATTAGGAAAACTGTAAGTATTAAAGCTAGTAATTTTATTCCCTTGAAGATTTAAAAACTTAATTCCATATTGTCCTTTAGCAATAAAACTGGATAATAAATTATTTGATAAATCTATAAATGAAGGCATAACATTTCCTTGAAAATTGATTGATTCATCTCTAAGATTACAATCTGTTATAATTAAAGTATCAATAGCCATTGCTTTACCAATAGAAATATGGTTTATGGACTTATTTTGGGAAAGATTTAAAGAACTTAATTTTAACAAATTATTCAATTCAAGAAATCCCTTCAAATGATTTTTTGAAACATCGATATTTGTAACACAGCCATCTTCATTTGTTCGAATCCCATACCATTCGTTTAAAGGTTTATCTGAGAGCCAATTATCGTTACGATTCCATTTTTCCCCATCCATATTACTATAAAAAGCAGCTAACTCCAATGAATCTCTTTCTCTGCAATATTCTCTAATAGGTTGTCCACCACAATGACAATCACTATCTATTTTATCACCAAAAGTTTCTTCATTTCCATCATTACAGGGTGCTCCGACCTGATTTTGTTCATTTTCTATAGACCAAAGAGATCCCATAAAAGGGAGTTTTAAATTACCATAAAAATAAAAATCAATGTCATCTCGCTCAAAAACCGACTCAGGGAAACATCCTGACAAATTATTTTCAGTCAAATATACCTTAGAAATACAATCATTAGGTTTTCCAATAACTCCATACCATTTGTAAAGAGGTGCATCTGTCAACCAATTATCATTATTTGTCCAATTATCCCCATCCAGAGCATAATATATTTCAGCCAAAAGTGTTGAATCTTCTGTTCTACAATATTCAGGAAAAGTGCCCATACATTCACAATCATCTGTAATCATATCATCAGTAGATTCTGAATATCCATCATTGCAAGGAGCACCTAATTGAATTGAATCAGCACAAAATTTATTAAAATCACCTTCCCAAGATAATTTTTTATTATTACTGAGATCTACTTCTGCACCACATAATCCCTTATAAGTTTCAGGAATACAACCTTCGAAATAATTATTTTCTAAATGTAATTCTTCTAACACATTTGCCGGTAGAGTTGGTAATTTTCCTTGTTGATTTGTCCCAGCAAGATTAAGATATTTTAAATTAGGAAGTTTTGATAAATCAGGAAATATACCGTAATGTTTTCCACCTAAATTAAGATATTCTAAAGTAGAATTATCAATATTCTCTGCTTTTAATGTATCAATTGAAGAAAAACCATATAACCCAATCGTTTTAACTTCGGGAAAAGCAAAAAATGAATTGATTCTTCCAGAAATATAAGAACCAGATAAAGAAATATTTTTAATAGGCAATTGATAAAAATCATCATCAAGAATTCCTGAAATTTTATTATTTGTAACATATAAATTCTCTAAGAACTTAAGATTAGCAAGCTCTTTTGGTAATTTGTTTCTTAGGTTATTCCCATTTTCAGCACTCATTATTCCATTGTCATCTATTCCATCTAAATCCAAACCAATCACACAGCCATTTGAATTGGTATGTACTCCATACCATTGATCTAATGGTTTATTCGAAAGCCAATTGTCATTATGTGTCCAATCAGGTCCAAAACTTGACAGAAATAATTTGCTCAAAATCAAAGAATCATTTCTCCTACAATAACGTGAAGTATCCCAACCGATACACTCACAATTTTCATCAACATAATCAACTATGGTATTCGGATTTCCGTCATCACATTTTGAATTTACCAAAATATTGTCATCACAAAAATCTAATGTAGATTTCCAAAGACCATTAATATTTGAATAAATATAAAAAGTATTGTCAATCTCTTTTATAAATGAAAACTTATGAACAATATCAGTAGAAAAATTCAGATAAAATTCTATTGGACCCGATGTTTTATAATGCTTCACTTTTGCGAAGGTAGGTAAGTCAGCACTTTTAATTACTAAGTCATCTTTTACAATGTAAAAGTTGTCTGAAAAATTTTCATAATGAAAAATAAAATCATAGTTGGTACTCAAGAATA
>CAZOHX010000443.1:0-3266 GCA_964579315.1 uncultured Saprospiraceae bacterium | reverse complement strand
ATGGGGCATGACCCATTTCAATCTCCATGTGCCTAACTTCAGTTAATTAGGCATAACCCATTGCAAAAAACTGCGAATATTATTTTTTGTTTTTAAACTTTTTAGAAATTATTAGCTAGAATTTCCTTATATTTGAAAAGTTTCGTCAAAACCGTATAACTTAATCCATTTTGATACATCATAAGATTAAAAACATACTCTTTATCCTTGTATTTATTTTGACCAGTCCCTTAGGATTGATGGCTCAAAATGGGTTTCATATCCAATTTAAAGAAACGGCGTTAAAAGATATTATTACTCGTTTGGAATCATCTTACCACGTTACTTTTGCATATGATGACGCTATTTTAAACGAAAAAAAGATAAGTATTTCAATCGATAATTTAACATTAAAATCGGCATTGGTTAAATTATTTAGAAATACCGAGATTGGTTTTGATTTCTTTTCTGAAAAGGAAATCGTATTAAAAAAAGAAGTCCACCATCTTTCTTGGAATTCATTTAAAAAAACAATTTCAGGTAAAATAGTAGATGCAAACAGCAATATTCCATTGCCTTTTGTGAATATTCATATCAAAAATACAAATTTCGGTACTTCAAGCGATAAAGATGGAAATTTTAGTTTAAACTGTATATTATTAGCAGATGATAAAGTGATATTTAGTTATATAGGTTATGAAGATTTGGAATTATTAGCTTCCAATCTGGATGAATTCCATGAAATCAAGCTGCATTTAGACCCCAATATGATACAAGAAGTAGTGATAAAAGATCATCGAATCGAATCCCTTTTTTCAAACCAAACCAAGCAGGGAAGTACCTTTGATGTAAATGCTATGGAGAAATTATCGACAGGTGTCGAGCGTGATGTCTTTCAGACCTTGCAATTGATTCCAGGCGTATATAGTGCCAACGAATCAGCGTCTGACCTCAATGTAAGGGGAGGCAACTCAGGACAAAATCTAGTCCTTTTTGATGCAATCAATTTATATCATTTTGGACATTTTTTCGGAAAAGTATCTGCTGTAAACCCAAATTACGTGGATAAAATATCTTTTTATAAAGAAAGTGCTAGTGCCAAATACGGAGGGCGAGTTTCAAGTGTGATAGATATTCATGGTAAACAGGAGATTGTTACCCATCCGCATATATCTTTGGAGACGAGTTTGATTTCAGCAAATGCAGTGATAGAGACGCCTATTCTTAAAAATAAATTGGGGCTAGTTCTTGGAGGTCGTCGCTCCTTTACAGATATTTATGGATCAAAAACATATGACCAGTTATTACAACAAGTATTTCAAAATACAAGATTGATAGATGATGTTGCAGCGGTTGCAAAATGGGATACAGAAGAGATTGTAAGTTTGATACCCGATACCTATTTTGAAGACTACAACGCTAAATTGATATGGAAACCTAGTAAAAAAGACCGTTTTGATTTCAATTATCTCTTCGCAAAGGATATTTTGGTGTATTCATACAATGAAGAAACATATAGAGATGTTGATTCATTAGATATTAGAAATTGGGGGATGAATGGCACATGGAATCATCATTGGAATGCACATTCAAATACAAAAGTAAGTACTTCCTACACATCATTTCTCAATGATTATCAATATTTTAATAATGAAAAAATCGATTCTAATCATATTTTTTTGGAGAATGGCAATGATTTGAGTGATTTTTCAATAAATGCCTCTCAAACTTTCACCAAGGACAATCAAAATTTGGTAGTGGGCTATCAATTCAACCAAATTTCAGAAGAGATTAAGGTACAGCAGTTTTATGGAAACTATAGAGGCGATTTTTTTGAAGATACTACAGCGGGGATTACCCATTCTATTTTTGCGGATTATCAATTTTCTCCTTCCAAAAAAATGGTATTTAATGTTGGGGGGCGTTTAAGTCACTATGATTTGACCCATGAATTTTATATGGAGCCCCGTTTTTTTATATCTGCCAATCCTTTTGGACATTTCAAAATCATGGTGGCTGGGGGAATTTATAATCAGACCATAAATAAAATCGAAAGTTACAATCAATTGGAAGCAGAAAACTATTTTTGGATTTTGTCAAGAACTTCAGATGCAGATAATTTAGAAAAATTTTCGGTCGTCCGAAATCGACAATATTCTATGTCATTTTCATCTATATGGAAAGGATGGAGATGGTCTATCGGTGGCTACGACAAAATTTTGGATAACGTAGCGGCTCAGACGGTCGTTTTGGATGCGGGTACATTATATAGTGCAGGACAAATTACAAGTAAAGGTTTGGAAGTGAGTTTATCCAAAAAAAGGAAACAATTTCACACCTATTTGGCATATACTTTGAGTCGGTCTCAAATAAAATTTCCTTTTGAAGATGAGCCCATTTTGACTCCGTATGACCAATTACACCGTTTCAGTTTTTCTCAAAGTTATTCTTATAAAAATCTAACATTCAGTCTTTTATGGTCTTTAGCTTCAGGCAAACCTTATTCAAAAGCCATAGGTATAGAATCTAATGCAGATGATCATCCTCATGAGATTGATTATTGGCCTAAATTTAATTCCTATAATTCGGATAGATTGGAATATTATAGTCGGTTGGATGTTTCCTTGCATTATTTTTTTAAAATTAAATCGACAAAAGGGAAATTGACTTTTTCTATTTTGAATGTGTTGAATAGAGCCAATTATTTACGCAAATCTTTCTATGTGCAATATCCTGAGCCAGAAGAAAATCTGAGTTTGGAACTCAAAGAAATCAATAAATTGGGGCTTCGATTTGCTCCAAATGTTGGAGTAGTTTTTTTCTTTGGAAAAGATGGATAAGGAGAGTCGATTACACTTTTTTACCATACCTGCTAGAAGGAGATTTTGATTTTACACTATCCCAATGTCAGTACTGAACTGCAAAGTGGCAAAGCCACGGCACTATCTTACATTTTGTCAAGGACTCTTTTTTTTATAAGAAACCCGTATCTAGCATACAACTTATTCTAAAAAAAAGCCTATTCTTGTAGAGATTTTACTAAATGGCAAAGTGGCAAAGCCACGACACTATCCATAGCCCAAAGGGTCCAAAGGGTAATGGATAAAATACCAGTAGCGTAGCTACGGCACTATCCGACAATCTTTCGTTTTGTCATGAACTCTTTTTTTTATAAGAAACCCGTATCTAGCATACAACTTATTCTAAAAAAATAAAAAAAAAGCCTATCTTTGTAGAGATTTTTGAGAAAACACATAAATAGCATTCAAAATGCTATTCTAATAAAA
>CAZOHX010000442.1:0-3282 GCA_964579315.1 uncultured Saprospiraceae bacterium | reverse complement strand
TACCATAGCAACAGTCGCATCTCCCGTCACATTTATAACCGTTCGACACATATCTAAAGGTCTATCCACTGCAAAAATCAAAGCCAATCCAATCGCCAACATCTCTGCGGGCATACCAATAGCTTCCAAAACAATAACAAGCATAACCATACCCGCTCCAGGTACTGCCGCAGAACCAATAGATGCCAAAGTAGCTGTCAAAACAATGGTCAATTGATCCCCAAAATCAAGATGATGACCTAAGGCTTGTGCAATAAAAACTGCAGCAACTGCTTGATAAAGCGATGTTCCATCCATATTAATCGTAGCTCCAACAGGAAGTACAAAACTACTTACTTCTTTTTCAACTCCAAGATGCTCTTCTACACGCTCCATCGTTACGGGCAAGGTAGCAGCACTAGAACTCGTTGAAAAAGCAAGTAATTGAGCAGGAGCCATTTCTTTTAAAAATTTACCAGGAGAAACGCCTGTGTAAGTTTTTACTATCAAAACATATACAACAATCATAATGGATAATCCCAAAACAACTGTGCCTGCATATTTTAACAATGCCATTAGAATATCACCAGATTCGGATGTGACAATTACATTGCAAAGCAAGGCAAAAACAGCAATTGGAGCAATCAACATTATCAAATCGACCATTTTCAGAATCACATCATTGAGACTCGAGAAAAAATCAGTCAAAGGTTTTGATTGTTCAGGCGTAACTAATAATAAACTTATCCCAATAAAAATGGCAAAGAAAATCACTTCGAGCATTCTTTTATTATTGGATGCAGCAGCAAAAATGTTTTCAGGAACCATATCTACAATAAACGATAAGGGTCCAGACTCTTTCTGGTTATGTGCTTCTGCTAATTTTCCTTTAATTTTGGAGTTATCCGCTTTACCTGCCGTCAAACGTTGAATAGTCTCATCAGGAATACCCTTTCCTGGTTGGATTGTATTTACCGCAATCAAGCCAATAGATATTGCTAAAACTGTGGTCACCACGTAAATCACAATGGTTCTTAATCCAATTTTTGAAAATTTTGAAATATCCTTTAATTCGGTAATTCCCTTAATTAAGGACGCAAAAATCAATGGAATAGCAATCAATTTAAGTAATTTGACAAATATTTTTCCAAACGGATAAATCCAATCTGAAACAAATCCCTTGCCCCAAGCCACATTTGTTAATAATAAACCTGCAATAATCCCCCCAATCATGCCAATCATGATTTGCCAATGCAATTCTAATTTTTTCATTCTTATTCGTTTTATTTTGACAATGTATTTTATTGTGATTTGACCAAAAATAATTTTATCAAATCACAAAAACACCAAATTAAGATTGCAAAGTACTAAAAAAAACTTGAAATCTTAAAATTGCACCATAAAAAGAAATCAAAAATTATCGTGAGAATTTTCTCAAAGTTCCAGATCCCGTTAATTGATATTTTACATCCATCCCCTCATAAGCACCATAATTGACGTTTCCAGAACCCGAAATTATAGCATTTAATGATTTCAAAGGTGATATTTTGATATTTCCCGATCCTGTAATCTCAAGATTAGCATGATCACAAATGGCTCTAAATGCATCAAAATTTCCACTTCCCGATATTTTTATCGTTGATGTTCCAAAATGACTTAATGGATCTACGGTAATATTTCCAGACCCTGTAATATTGACATTAAACAAAGAATCCCGAAATCCTCCCTGTACATTCATTCCACCAGAACCATTTAACTTGATATTGGTTAGATTTGGGAGATGAACCGTAACGATTGTCTTTGGCTGCTTATCACATTTCTCAGCCAAATCAATCACTAGGTTATTATCCGATATAGTAGTTGTAACTCTTTTTACGGCAAGGGGTTTTCCACTAACTGACACGTAAAACTCCTTCGATTTTACAATATTCACACTTGAGTTATTATTTAATTTTACACCTGTAAAACCTTTAATATCTCTTTTCTCATTTATATTTTTTGCATCATCTTTATCCATTTTACAACCAGTAGATGATGAAGCATTTTCATTGGAACTACAACTCGTTAGTTGAACTAATAAGCATAAAAAAAGAGATATTTTTAAAATAGAATTCATTTTCATAATAGATTTTATAATAGATTGATAATAAACTGCAATATAATATTAATTTTGAATATAAAAACCGCTATATTGAGCTAGAAAACTAAAACTAGCAAATAAAATGCCGTATTATCATAACATAGATGAGAAATCCAAAGAAGGAAAAAGAACTTTGAGAAAATTACTCAATCTCAGAAATGCATTATCCGTTTCGGGTGTCCCAGAAAAAACTCAAAACCGAACTATTTTAGTGGCAACTTGGAATGTAAGAGACTTAAATAAGCCTATTTATGGTTTCCGATTAGAAGAATCTTTGTATTATATTGCAGAAATTATTGCACATTTCGATATTGTGGCTATTCAAGAAGTCTATAAAGATCTCAAAGCACTCAATAAAGTAATGCGACTTTTGGGATCCAACTGGGACTATGTATTTTCAGATACCACAGAAGGCCGAAGAGGAAATAGAGAACGTCTAGCTTATATTTTTAACAAAAGAAAAGTAGAATTTGGTGGTTTGGCAGGCCAGTTGGTCATCCCTCCTATTGTCATTGACAAAAAGATTATTCCATCAGAGCAAGTTTGGAGAACTCCTTTGATATGCGGATTTCAGTCGGGTTGGGCAAAATTCATGATGTGTACTGTACACATTCAATGGGGGTCTAGTGAAGCAGACAGTCCCCAACGAGTAGAAGAAATTCGTCAAATTGCTCAATATTTGAAAAAACGAACAGAAGATGAAAATGCTTGGGCAAGAAAACTAATTCTTTTAGGAGATTTTAATATTTTTAATACCGAAAGTTTAGCATTTAAAGAACTTGAAAAAGCAGGTTTTCAAATACCAGAACCCTTAAAAGGACTCAAAACCAATACAAAGGGGGATAAAACTTATGACCAAATTGCATTTAGAGAACGAGAACATTCGATGGTAGCGACGGGAAACGCAGGTGCTTTTAATTTCTATGAGGTTATTTTTAGAGATGATGAAATGGAAACTTATGAACCCTATATGCAAAAACTCTATGAAAGACGTCCCAATAAAATATGGAATAATAAATCTGAAGCTGAAAAACTCAAATACTATAAATCTTGGAGAACGCATCAAATTTCAGATCATCGACCTCTTTGGGTGGAATTAGAAGTTGATTTTGCAGATGACTATTTATCAAAGAAACTTTTGAAAGGAGAAATGGATGCTAATA
>CAZOHX010000441.1:0-3283 GCA_964579315.1 uncultured Saprospiraceae bacterium | reverse complement strand
TTAAGCTTTTACGCTTCTTTTTCATTAAGATAACGGTAGAATGCTGCTTTTTGTCTATTATTATCTTAATTTTTCTCCATATATGTTTTATCTCTTGGGCATAATCCCATGCAATCAACCCACTCGGTATTAATAATAAGGCATATATAATGGTAAGCCATGCATTATCAAAATAGTTGTAAAACCACTTTATTTGTAAAGGATAAAATACTAAAAATGAAACAAGCCCAACCACTACTTTTATGGTAGAAATGTATCCATGATAAATGCTTATCTTTTTTGAAATGATTACAGGAAAAGAAAAAGGCAAAATATTATTCACAAATCCCCAAAGAAAAAGGGGAAATATCAAAATAGCCTTGAAAATATCCTTAAAATGAAGTTCGGAATCATCCAATAATTTTATGGGGAGTTTGTGACGGCTCATTTCTTCTATAAAACCCTTTATTTGGGATTTTAGATGATTAAATTGGGTTTCATCCGTATTTTTAAGAGTTATTAATTTCGCAATCCAATCTTTCGATTTCCTGAAATTTTCTAGCCTAGTCGGTGTATAATTATAAATTTTCTCTATTTCTATTACCATTTTATCCACATCTTCGTCCTGCGGATCGGTGTGAAGTATCAAGTCTTGCATTTGTTTTTGAAGATCTGCTGTCAATAATTTGGCTGTTTTAAAACTATTATTTTTATAGGCTTCTTGATATTCTTTTATCAATATGGGCTGCCCCACATTGATAAAAACATCACTCCTAAATCCATAATAATCACCATAGGTTACTCCAGTTGGAAGTATTTGCAATCCTAGTTTAAAATCATTATTCGCTTCTGCACTCAACCCAATCCTTGCTGTACCTGATTTTATCTTTCGCAATCTACGTTCTACAAAACTACTCCCCTCAGGAGCAATATAAAGACAACCCCCTTTTGCTAAAAATTCATCACATTCTTTAAATACATTTTTATTATCGATTAATCTCCCTTTTACATCTTGGGGACGCTCTACTGGAATACCATGTAATATCCTCAATATTTTACCAATATATTTATTTTTAAACAAGCCCGCATTGGCTAAAAATGATACAGGACCCACTTTTTTGGCAACATGAAAAACATCCATCATCGTATTGGGATGATTAGAAACTAAAATCGTAGGTCGCCCATTTAATTTAAAATATTTTCCATTTTCTATGACTTCATGCTTATGAAACAAAGCAAACGAAATTCGAACAAGCGTCCGAACAAAATTAAAAGCTAAATAAGATATTATTTTCATTGTAAACTAATACTGTATTTATTAACAAAATTACTTAAGATACTGTGTTAAAATCCAAGTAATTTGATAAAAAAATATCGATTTGAACAAAATCTATCTAAAAATATACACACAAAAACATATGTCCACCTACTTAGATTTTAAATTCTAGTAATCTATCTTTTATCAATTGATTGAAATCATTGCTTTCATTAAAATGAAATTCAACTTCAACAGGCAGTACAAAGATGGGCATTTTATGCTCAATTAGAAAATCTCGATGCAATTCTAATCTCATCGCATCTTTTTCTGTGGTCATAATTATCTTCTTTTCTGTGGTCATTGCATCAAAAGTAGCCTTTAATTTCATCAAATCTCTAGTAGTGAAATATCTATGATCTTCAAACTCCAAACTAGTTACGCTCTCTACTTCTTGTGTTAAATGATCCAATAAATAGTCTGTTTTAGCAATTGCACAAATCAACAAAATTTGCATATCATTTTCCATCACTACACGTTCTACAGGATTTAGCAAAAAATAGGGCTGGAGATACTTGTAATACGAAAAAAAGATTTTTTGCCTTGGAAATAAGTCCAAAGATTTCTCAATTTTATCTTTATCTTCCTTTTCCAAAATAGGTGGACACTTTGACACTATCACGATATCCGCTCTTTGACTCCCTGATCTCCATTCTCGTAATCTACCCGATGGCAACAAAAAATCTTTAGTAAATGGTCGGCTATATTCCGTTAATAAAATATTTATCAATGGATTTACAGCTCTATTCTGAAAAGCATCATCTAAAAGAATGACATCTGTGTCTGGAGCATTTTTAATGATTTCTGGAATTGAAAAAATTCTATTTTCTCCTACGGCAACAATTATTTCTGGAAATTTGCGGATAAATTGTAAAGGCTCATCTCCCACTAGAGTTGCATCATCTGTAGGTTTGACAATTCTAAATCCTTTTGTACTTCGTTTATATCCTCGGCTCAGCGTCGCCACATTAATATAGGGTTGTAGGATGCGTATCAAGTATTCTATATGTGGAGATTTTCCTGCTCCTCCTATGGTTAAATTTCCAACAGAAATTACGGGTAAATCAAAATTAAATCCTTTTCGTAGTCCAGTTTTATACAAAAATCCATGAATAGTAACCCCCATTCCATATAGTAAAGAAAATGGTGCTAATAATATTTTAACTAAAAAAGATTGAATCATATTAATTTACTTCTCAATGGAAAAATGACGGCTAACCATTGTAGCCATATCCATTTTCCTTAATTTTTCCTTCTACATCTTTGTAATATGCCTCTATTATTTCAAAATCTTGCTCCTTATCATTGGTTGGGTAAAAAGGAGATCTAAATGCTACTATTTTATTTTTATAATCAAACTTTACCATAATAATTGGAATATTTGCTTTTTTTGCTACATGGTAAAATCCCGTTCTTAAACGGGTCACCTTTTTTCGAGTGCCTTCTGGAGTAAAACAGATATTCAGTTCGTCTTCATCTTGATAACTTTTAACAAGATTATCGACTAAATTGTTTTTCTTTGACCGATCTATTGGTGTTGCACCCATTTTTTTTAGTAAAAAGCCTATAACTGGAACCTTCATCCATGAATGTTTAATTACAAAACCAATTTTCTGATGTGTACTCCATTGTGTCAACATGCCCAATGGAAAATCCCAGTTAGATGTATGTGGCAATACAATTGTAATTGTCTTTTTTAATCCATGATTAAAATCTCCTGTCACTTTCCATCCTAAAATTTTGAGTATAAAACTACTTATTCCACTTAACATAATAAATAATTAGATTGATTGAATTTAATTGCTATTTTATCTAAAAAACATATAAATTTGCGATTCTGCAATTTTTCATCAAATATATGTCATTGAAAATATTTAGTCCCATTTTCTTTATTTTTATTTTAGTGAATTTGCTTTCTGGACAAACAAGACAGAATGCGGTACTAGACATAGAAGTTAACTTTTCTGTAAAAGGTGGTTATTATGACGA
>CAZOHX010000440.1:0-3286 GCA_964579315.1 uncultured Saprospiraceae bacterium | reverse complement strand
TGGTTTGATAAAAAAATCCGCATAACAATTAAATATTGCAATGCGGATTTTCAATTTTTATATTCCTTTCGATGATCTAATCATCTTTTTTATCTTCATCGTCAAATAATTTACTGATATCTACATCTGCGATGGTTTCAGCATTTTGAAATACCACTCCACTATTATCCCAAGGACGGGGTCCAACCAATTTTTCGACATCTGATTTTAAGAGCACTTCTCTTTCTATCAACGTTTTGGCTAAGATATCCAACTCTTTTCGCTTATCTTTCAACAATTCGATAGCTCTAGCATATTGCACATCAATCATTTTTCTAACTTCTGAATCAATCAAGGCTGCGGTTTCATCCGAATAAGGCTTTGAAAAAGAATTCTGCTGCATACCATAAAATGAAATTTGTCCAACTTTTTCATTCATACCATAGACCGTCGTCATTGAGTAAGCCATTTTTGTAACTTGATCCAAATCACTTTGAGCTCCCGTAGAAATTTTATCAAAAATGATTTTTTCAGCAGCTCGACCTCCCATTGTCATACACATACGATCCTCCAATTGCTCAACTCTAGTGATATACTCCTCCTTGGGTAAATACTGTGCATACCCAAGTGTACCTATTCCTCTAGGAACTATCGTTACCTTAACTAGTGGAGATGCATGTTGTAGAAACCAACCACATATGGCATGACCCGCTTCATGATACGCAATAATTTCCTTTTCTTTGGGATGAATTATTTTAGATTTTTTCTCTAATCCGCCTATCACTCTGTCCAAAGCATAATTAAAATCATCTAAATCAATCTCTTTTTTATCATTTCTTGCTGCTATCAATGCCGCTTCATTACAAATATTGGCAATGTCTGCACCCACAAATCCAGGTGTCATCTCAGCTAAGACGCCTGGGTCAATTTCTTTGGAAACTTTAATATGCTTTAAATGCACTATAAAAATTTCTTTTCGTCCTGCCAAATCAGGCGGATCTATACCAATTTGTCTATCAAATCGACCTGGTCTTAATAAGGCTTGATCCAACACGTCGGGTCTATTGGTCGCTGCCATTAGGATTACCCCTTTATCTGTATTAAATCCATCCATCTCAACCAACAATTGATTAAGCGTATTTTCTCTTTCGTCATTTCCTCCTTGCATAGAATTTTTCCCCCTTGCTCGACCGATAGCATCTATTTCATCAATAAATACAATACAAGGGGCTTTTTCTCTTGCTTGTTTGAACAAATCTCTAACTCTTGACGCTCCTACACCGACAAACATTTCGACAAAATCAGATCCAGAAATGGAAAAGAAGGGTACGTCTGCTTCTCCTGCTACAGCTTTTGCCAATAAGGTTTTACCTGTACCTGGAGGGCCTACTAATAAGACTCCTTTAGGTATTTTCCCACCTAAGCTTGTATATTTTTTGGGGTGTTTAAGGAAATCAACGACTTCCATTACCTCCACTTTTGCTTCTTGCAATCCTGCCACATCTTTAAAAGTAGTGGTTACTTTTGAATTTTTATCAAATAATGTAGCCTTTGACTTACCTATACTAAATATTTGACCTCCAGCACCTCCTGCACCTCCACCAACTCTTTTCATAATCAAAAGCCAAATTCCCATAATTAAGAAAATAGGTATAATCCAACTTAAAATAGGACCTATCCAGTCCACTTGTTTTGAATATGATGGTCGTATGCGTGGAACATCTGGTGGCAATTTACTCTGAGCATCTTGCACCAATTCTTCTAATTTATCTACAGAGCCTACTTGAAAATGGTATTGAGCGCCATTTTCACTTTCTCTAGCTTTCTCAAAACCAGATTTATCTAAAAACTCCTTTTTGATATAGACTTTCGCCAATTCATCATTTACGATTACAAGTTTTTTTACAGCTCCTTCCTTTAGCATCCATTCAAACTTACCTGGGTCGATTTCTGTTGTGCCCGTTTTTGAATAATCAAATAAATTGATACCAATCAGGAAGATTGCCATTAATGCATAAATCCAGTAGGTATTAAATTTACTGGGCGGAATATTCATCTTTTTTTTATTATCTTTATCTTTCATGTAGAAATTTTCGAGTTAAAAGCGATCGTACATTTTGAATGAAAACACGAAAAATAGAAAAAAGTTTGAAATTATTCTATTTTCATTGGATTCGGTACTTTGTGCTACAATTAGATAACGTTTTAAAGGGTAAAACGTTTTCCAAAATACAAAATATCGACAAATATAGTTTTTTTTACTATAAATTACCGTATTCTGTAGAAATTGCATCACTCCACAAATCTTCTAATTGATAATATTTACGAGTTTCTTGATGAAATATGTGAACTACAATGTTAAAGTAGTCCATTAATATCCAATTGGCATTGGTTTGCCCTTCATAAGAAAAAGGTGTATCTCCGTACTCATCCTTCATCCTTTTATAGATATTACTTGATATGGCTTGCACTTGTGTTGTAGAAGTTCCATCGCAAATAATAAAAAAACTGGTTGGGCTATCTGGAATCTGTCTAAGGTCTAATTTGATTATATTTTCTCCTTTTATATCTTGGATACTATCAACAATAAGGTCTGTTAATACATCGATAAGTTCTTTTTGAGGATTAGATTGCTTTTTTAATGGATTCAAATTCAGTTTTTTTATGAATAAATTATAATTTCTAATGCAAAGTTACAATATTTGAGGAGTGAATTGGAATAATAATACAAATATTATCGGGAAATCGTTCCTTGAGTTTGATATTTTATCATCTACCAATCTCTATGCCATATCGAAATTGAAGACTGAAAATTTGGACGAAGGAACCGTTATTTTTGCACACGGACAATCAGATGGTCGTGGACAAAGGGGGACTACTTGGGAAAGCAATTCGGGAGAAAATATTCTTTTAAGTATCGTTCTAAAACCTAATAAATTACTTCCCATAAAGCAATTTATACTCAATAAAATCATCTCACTAGCTGTTTTTGATTTTGTCAAAATGTATTTACCTAATGAAAAATTGGCTATTAAATGGCCCAATGATATTTATGTCAATCAGCAAAAAATAGCAGGAATATTAATTCAAAATATAATCTTGGGACACCAAATTGCTACTTCCGTAGTAGGTATTGGTATCAATATCAATCAGGTTTCATTTTCCGAAAATCTAAATGCAATATCTTTTAAATCTGTGCTAAACAAATCTTTTGAAATTGAAGCCGTTTTGCAAAATTTATTTTATTTTATTGAATTTTGGTATTTGAAATTACAAAATAAAAAAGAATTTGAAATCAATCAATACT
>CAZOHX010000439.1:0-3296 GCA_964579315.1 uncultured Saprospiraceae bacterium | reverse complement strand
GCTAAATTGATAAAAAATAAATTAAATAAGGTATTGCTATTGCTTCTCTAAAATTATAGCTTAATTTCTAACGGAGTATTCAATTAATAAAAAAAATAAATAGATGAAAGGATTAAATAAGAGAATATTAACGGCAATTGTTTTTGTAATCGTAATGGTTTCAGGTATCTACTGGAATAGAATGAGCTTTGTTCTATTATTTGGATTAATTACCTTATTGGCATTATGGGAATTTCATGGATTGGTCTTAGATAAAGAAAATATGACTCGCCGAACAATAGCCACAATTATTGGATCATTGCCATTTATTTTTGTTACGGGTATCAATTTTGGAGATGGAGATTGGATGGTTCCTTTTTTACTAGTATTGACTCCAATTGCTTTTTTCAGTTTTCTTTATGAATTGGCTTTAGCCAAACAAAGTCAGGCTCAAGTACAATTAGACCAATTTAATAATGCCATCGCTTATAAACCAAAGGCTACTGCTTTTCAAAATTTAGGTTATATCGCTTTGGGACTAATTTATATTGGAATGCCGTTTGCTATGATGAATTTTATGCTTTTTGATGGCATGGAGTTTTATACAAATATTGCGATGGGACTCTTGTTATTTACTTGGGTGAACGATACGGGTGCCTATTTTACTGGGTCTCTTTTTGGGAAAACGCCTTTTTATCCAGCTATTTCTCCTAAAAAAACTTGGGAAGGCACAATCGGTGGATTACTATTTGTTTTGTTATTTGCGAGCATTCTCAGTCACTTTTTTTTGGAACTAGAACTTCAAGAATGGTTGATTCTAGGACTAATAGTAGCCATATTTGGCTCTTTGGGTGACTTGGTGGAATCTATGTTGAAACGTGGTTTGCATATCAAGGATTCGGGGACTTTACTTCCTGGTCATGGGGGCATTTTGGACCGTTTTGATGCTTTTATCTTTATGTTACCCTTTGCTTGTTTTTATCTATGGGTCGTTTTGATGTAAGACGATGTTTAGATAGGTGAGACAGAATTACCACAGCAATCCTTGGGTGAGAGTTGAGTTGCTAGATATGTCCTTTTTTTAAAAAAATCTAATACTGATGAACAATGCTCAACATATATTGAAATCGATGTCCATCCATATTAAGACACTTTCTCATTGAGTTTCTTTTCTATTACGTTTTTATTCTTATTTTTGCGATATGATTAGATTTCACAAAGAAGGGTATTTTATTATTGGGACAACCATAATTGCTTTAGGTGTTTTGAATTTGGCTTGGATTTGGTTTTCCTTGCCTTTGTTTTGGCTTATTCAATTCATTTCTGTTGTAGTTGCTATTTTGGTTTTACAGTTTTTCAGAAATCCTGTAAGAAAAATTGAAGTAGTTGACAATCATTTGTTTTATGCACCCGCAGATGGAAAAGTGGTGGTGATTGAAGAAACTTTTGAACCCGAGTATTTTCAAGATAAAAGACTTCAAGTTTCAATATTCATGAGCCCACTCAATGTACATGTTCAACGAAATCCTATCAGTGGTATCGTACAATACTATAAATATCACGCAGGTAAATATCTCGTAGCCTGGCATCCAAAATCTTCTACGGAAAATGAAAGAACAACTACCGTTTTTAAAGTAGATGATAAAGAAATACTAGTCAGACAAGTAGCAGGAGCCGTTGCCAAAAGAATCATCAACTACCTTCATGAAGGGCAACATGTCACTCAAGGTACTGATTTTGGATTTATTAAATTTGGATCCAGAGTAGATATATATTTTCCTTTGGGCACTGAAATTGTTGTAAATATTGATGATAAAGTAAAAGGTAATAAAACCATTATTGCTAAGCTATAATTCTGCTTATTTTCTTCATTTCACTCACCAAATCATAGACTTCTTCTTCCCAAACAATATTTCCTTTTACATCAATATATGCCCACACATCATTTGTTACAGTCAACGCCAATCCGTTTTTAAATGGATATGCTTCATCATACTTTGGTTTAATAGCAATTTTACCTTTGGTATCGATATATCCCCATTTCCCTTTTACAAAAACTTGAGAAAGACCATTGGAGAAAAGTCCCGCATCTTCAAAAGTTGGTTTAATCACCATTTTGCCATTTCTATCGACAAATCCAAAGCCCGATGCTGTTTCAACCAATGCCAATCCTTCATTGAAATCTCCTACAAAATCATAAATAGTCTCAACAACTACATTTCCTTTTTGATCAACAAAGCCATACTTATCATTATACATGGCGATTGCCAAACCATCATAAAACTCTCCATTCGCAACACCTGCTTCGATTGGAAATTGTGGTCGAAGTATAACCGAGCCCCTTTTATTGATTAATCCCCATCTATCATGATCCACAACCACAGCTACTCCATTTTGAAAAGGGCGAATTTCATCAAATTTAGGTTCTACTACAAATCTGCCTTTCCTATCAATCACCCCATAAAGACCATCAATTTCTACTGGAGCCAGTCCGTCATTAAATTCAAGTGCTAAATCAAATTTATTAGGAATTTCAAAATCACCTTCTTTATCAATATATCCATACTTTCCAAAATAACAAACGGGTGCTAAACCATCACTAAAATTACCCGCATCAGGGAAATTCAAATCAATAACAATATCTCCTTTGGGATTGATATAGCCCCATTGCTTGACCAATTGAACACGAGCAAGATTCTCGTGATAATCCCCTACAAAATTAAAAAGATGCTTGATATAAAGTCGTCCCAATTCATCCATGGGAACCCATTTATTATTCAATTGAACAACAGAATATCCATTACAAAATTCATCCACATTAAAGTATTGTGGCTCTATGACCACCTCCCCTTTTTCATTGATAAATCCGTATTTACCAAACTGCCGTATTTTGAAAAGTTTTGCTCTCATATTCTATGTTGTTTTCTCGTTCAAGCTACATCATTGATTGACCACTGTTCGAAATGCAGCAATGATGTCTCTGTTTCCGTGGGTTTGTAAAGATGCAAATTTTCCATCTTTCCCAACAATTTGGTATAAAGGTACGGAAGATATATCATATTTTTGATATAACTTTTCAAAAGATAATGTCATTGTGTTAATTCCTGTGGGTTTATACTTAGAAAGTGCGGTTCTCCAATCCGTTTCTTCCTTATCAATAGACACATTTAGGAGGACAACGCCCATTTTTTGTAACTGCCTGCGCGTAGCATCATATTCTTTAAATCCAGCGATACATGGCTTGCACCAACTTGCCCAAAAATCAATATAAATTACTTACCCCTTGAAATCACTCAAGGAAACGACCTTGCCAATTT
>CAZOHX010000438.1:0-3308 GCA_964579315.1 uncultured Saprospiraceae bacterium | reverse complement strand
ATCATGAACAAGAATTTATCGCTTTTTGCAAAAATAATGATTTAGTATTGGATGCTTTTGGTAATATGATAGAAAAAGGGGAAATTGTGGTGGTGGTGGAATAAATTTATACCTTTTTCAGAGTTCATTCATTATCTTGAATATTCTTTACCAACAAACTACTAAAAATCATACTACCGATTACGAAAGCAAGAAATAATGCAAAGCCAACATCTAGGGTAGAATTGTCGGTTGTAATAATCTCTATTCGATTACTCAAATCTGCAATTCTAGCCAATTGGCTTTTCAAGATGCTTCTAAAACCAATAAATGACATAAATATAGCCACTACAAATACATCTGCCATGGACCATTTTCCAGATTTTAGTGCCATATAATTCACAAACTTATTTTTTTTCAATTTGGGACGATAAATCAAGAACAAGGACATGATTAATTTAAAAATGGGAAAAATAATACTGAAAATAAAAATCAAGATGCCCACTCCTATGGCTTGAATATCGGCGGTTTTCAATAATATAGTCACCACTTGAAAAATACTCTTACTTTGAAAAAATAAAATTTGATTATCAAAAGTAAGATTTGTTCCTAAAAATAAAAACTCAAAATGTCCAATTCTCGCATCTATATCAATCATGGGTGTCTTGATTCCAACAAACAAAAGCGTAACTAAAGCCCCTAGTATTAATACAAAATGAAAACGCCGAATATTTTTATTGAACAAAAATAAGACAATCAATATCACCACAAAACTCCCTAAAACTATAGCCGCTCGTTGCCAAACATCCTGTTGTTCAACATCTAAATTATCTTGAATTATGGTATTACAAGTAGCAATATTTTCACAATCATATTTCCATTCAATATATTTCACTAGGTCATTTTGCTCTTTTCCTAGAGATTCCGTAAGAAATTGATCCAATTTGGTATCAATGTACATTTTCAACTTGGCTCTACTCTCAGGTTTATCTATTTCAACAAGTACTAACTCTGCAAATTCTGGAATTTTTTTTCTCAAATCTTCAATATCAAAAAACATTGACTCAATCAACCAAGTACCCAAATTCCGAATTAAACCGCTATTTTTATTCTTCTTTTTTATGATATGCTCCAATTCCACTAATAATATATCCATGGAACTTTCGATTCGCTTTCGCAAATCTTCTCTTTTGTCTTCTGAAAGATTGAATGCTCTAATTTTATCCGTTAAAACATTGGATAATTGATTTTTCCATTCATAAGCATTGAGTAAGCCATGCCGAATACTCAACAACTCCGCTTGTTCAGACATATACTTTTGCCTAACCTTTGATTCACGGATAATTTCGACAGAAAAATATACGATTACCACCAATAAGATACTACCCAATATTGTTCTAAAGTATGCCATTCAAATGGATTAGATTTATTACATTATAGTAACTAAAATCAAGTTGAATTGTTGCATATGAAAAGTTATTTTTTCTTTTATGCGAGTAAACTACCCAACCATCAAATACACCATTTCTTTGAGTAATTCTCCGTGATTTGTATTGCCATTTTCTACGCCTTTTGAACGCATGTCGTATTCTGACAACCAACCAATTGCATTTTCAATATGTTGGATAGGATAATTTCTCAATGCTTTTTTGTATTTACTAACGTAAAAACTTGCAGCATATTCATTTCGTGCACTGTAGCCCAATCCTTTTGCAAATTCCATATCCGAAAGTCGTGCAAAATCATATCCCAAATATATTTTACTATAAAAACCATACAAAGAGCCAATGACCATCGGCAAGGGGTTTTTTTTAGGATTTGCAATAAAATAATTGACAATTCTCATTGCTTTAGGTGCAGATTTCTCTGCAATGGCATTTTGCAATTCAAAAACATTATAATCCTTACTTATCCCGATGTGTTTATCCACATCTTTATCGGTAATTTCACTTCCTTTTGGGAAATTAATAGCCAATTTATTTAATTCGTTTACGACGTTAGATAATTTTGTACCCAAATATTCCGCAATTAATACAGATGCATTAGGGGTAATCTTCAATCCCTTTGATTTTACATAATTTACAATCCAGTTTGGAATTTGATTGTCATATAGTTTTTTAGACTCATAGACTTCTGCTGTTTTCTTGACTGTCTTTCCAAAAGCCTTTCTCATATCCACCTTTTTATCCTTATGGGCAATCACCAAAATAGTACTTGAAACTGGATTTTTTAAATAAGGAATCAACGCATCCAATTGCTTCATTTGTTGGGCTTCTTTCAATATAATCAACTGATATTCAGCCATCATCGGATAACGACTTGCGGTATCCATAATTGATTTTGGATTTGCATCTTTTCCATAAGCTACGGTAAAATTGAAAGCTTTTTCACTCTCATTCAATACATCATTTTCAAAGGCAGACACCAAGGAATCTATAAAATACCCCTCTTCTCCATGTAGCAAATACACGGGTTTAAACTTTTTATCCTTGATTGATTTTAGTATCTCTTCGTATGTCATACTTTTTTACAATTTTTGTAATCCTTAGTCAATTTCTAATTAAATCGTTTAACCGATTACATTATCCATGATAGACTGAACTACTTCAGGATTCAACAATGTACTTGTATCCCCAAGGTTTTTTGTATCATTACTAGAAATTTTCCTAAGAATCCTACGCATAATCTTACCCGATCTAGTTTTGGGAAGCCCGTTTGTAAACTGAATCTTATTTAATTTCGCAATAGGTCCTATTTTTTCTGCAATCAAACCATTAATTTCTTTTCGCAATGCATCATGCTTACTTTCATCCAAATCTTCTCGCAAAATCACGTATCCATATAATGCATTCCCCTTCACATCATGCGGATAACCAACAATAGCAGATTCTGCAACCAAAGGATGTTCATTGATAGCATCTTCTATGGGTGCTGTCCCCAAATTGTGACCTGATACAATTATCACATCATCTACCCTACCTGTGATTCTATAGTATCCAACTTCATCTCGCAACGCACCATCTCCAGTAAAATATTTATTTGGAAATGCTGAAAAATATGTTTCTTTATATCGTTGGTGATTGCCCCAAATAGTTCTAGCAATAGAAGGCCAAGGAAGTTTGATGCACAATCTTCCGCTCACTTGATTTCCTATAATTTCCATACCATGTTCATCCATAAGGGCTGGAGCGATTCCTGGCATTGGTAAAGTGGCAAAAGTCGGTTTTGTAGGGGTAGAAAATGGAATGGGAGAAATCATTATGCCGCCTGTTTCTGTCTGCCACCAAGTATCTACGATAGGACAATTTTTATGTCCAATATGCTCATTG
>CAZOHX010000437.1:0-3326 GCA_964579315.1 uncultured Saprospiraceae bacterium | reverse complement strand
ATTTTTCTCAATTCCTTTTTCAAAATCTTCCCCGTAGCACTCATAGGTAGAGAATTTACAATTTCAATAATTCTAGGATATTTATAATCCGCTATTTTAGATTTTGTCCAAACTTTTAATTCATCACTAGAAATAGATTGTCCTTCTTTTAAAATCACAAATGCCTTAATTTCTTCACCCATTTTTTCATCAGGAATACCAATTACCGCTACCATAGATACTTTTTCATGTTGCATCATTGCTTCTTCCACTTCTCTAGGATAAACATTCAATCCACCCCGAATAATCATATCTTTAGTTCTATCTACAATAAAATAAAAGCCATCTTCATCTTTAATAGCAATATCCCCAGAATGCAACCACCCATCTACCAAGGTTTTGGCATTAGCTTCTGGCTTATTGTAGTATCCTTTCATGACGTTCGGTCCTTTATAAAGCAATTCGCCTTTTTCTCCATCAGGTACTTCATTTCCTTCTGCATCCACAAGCTTTACCTGTACACCCCAAATCGGAGTACCTACTGAACCTGGTTTGGTGCCAATATCTAGTTGGTTAAAAGTTACTACGGGTGAGCCTTCGGACATTCCATACCCTTCAAGAATATCAACATTAAATTTAGTTTTAAAATCATTTAAAACAGCAATAGGTAAAGATGCTCCACCTGATACTGCAAGTCGTAGGTTTTTTGAAATTTCTACAACATCAACGCTATCATTTAAAGCACTTACAAGTCCCCAATACATTGTAGGAACACCAGCGAAAAAAGTAATTTTATGTTTTAAAAATAGTGAAAATACAGTTTGTGCATCAAATCGGGGCAGCATTACGCTATGGGCTCCTTTATAAACACCAACATTCATCAAGACGGTCATCGCAAAAATATGAAACAGAGGTAAAACGATAAGTTGAGTATCCGCAGCACTCGTTTTCGTGAAAACTTGAGAAACAACAGCGTTTGTATAAAGATTCATATGTGTCAATTCTGCTCCCTTGGGTTTTCCTGTAGTCCCTGAAGTATAAATAATGACAGCGGTATCATCTGTTCCTGTTTCGCAAGTATCAAAAGAAGGCGACATTCCATTCATGAAATGCGTTAGGGTAGTTGCACCATCAAAAGTATCCAATATGCTGGGATTAGCTTTTATTTCAATAAAATATTTACATGAATCTACCTTTGAAAAACCTTTAAATCCCATTTGACTCATCGGTAATTGAGCTGTTCCTTCAAAACAAAAATATGCAACGGCATCACTATCCGAAAGATGATATTCTATTTCATCAGATTTTAATAGGACACTCAGGGGAACCACCACAGCACCCGCTTTTAATATGCCATAATACACTATTGGGAAATAGGGAATATTCAAACAGCTCAAACCAATCTTATCCCCTTTCTGAATACCTTGCTTTATTAATCCATTTGCAACTTGATTCGCCATAGCATTGACTGTTTCAAAATTTAAAGTCGTTTCCATGAAAGTAAAAGCTGGTTTTTTAGCATATCTTCGGGCACTATCTTCTAGAAAAAGGGAAAGATTCATTGAATTGTGATTTTAAAAATTAATAATTCCGAAATATACAGAAATTTTTGTTAAATTTTTTAAGAAAATGACTGTAAAATAAATGTAGTTCTTTGGCGAATCTATTTTTTTTTGACAAATTGAATTTTCTTCAAAATTTGCCATTTTATTACTCAATTTTTAGTAACATCTACTTCCCAATACAAAACTTCCCAAAAATATTGCCCAAAATTTCATCTACGGAGACATCTCCAGTGATAGTTCCCAAATGATAAAGTGCTTGGCGAATATCCATTGCGATAAAGTCAGAGGACACATCATTGTCCATGCCTATAAACACATCGTTTAAAGATTGATAGGCATTTTGTAAAGCTTCTTGGTGTCTAATATTTGAAATGATGGTTTGACCAGATTGGATGTGTCCATCATGAATAAAAGAAAACAATTTCGATTTAATGGATTCTAAATTCGTCTTGTTCGTAGCGGATATAAAAATGATGGGGTGTTTCAAATTTTGAAAACTAGATTCAGAAATAGATGATTTATCAATTTTATTCGCAATCACTAAGATGGTCATATTTTCTCTTTCTAAACTTGCTAAATCAAATTTCACATCATCAAAAGAAAGCTCATTTACATCAAAAACATATATTAAAATTGCGGATTGGTTAATTTTTTCCATTGTTTTTTCAACACCAATAGCTTCAATTTGATCTTGTGCTTGACGAATTCCTGCTGTATCAATCAATCGAAATTGAACTCCCTTGATATTTAAAATTTCTTCTATGGTATCCCGAGTAGTACCTGCAATGGATGACACAATGGCTCTTTCTTCATTCAATAAAGCATTGAGAAGGGTGGATTTTCCTGCATTTGGACGACCTGCAATGACGGTGTTTATTCCATTTTTAATGGCATTGCCATATTTAAATGAATCCATTAATTGACGAATCATTTTTTGGATTTGACCTACTAATTTTCGTAGTTCATCTCGATTGGCAAAACTCACATCTTCTTCACCAAAATCCAATTCCAATTCAATCAAGCTAGCAAAATCTACTAATTTTTGACGTAATGCTTTTAAATCATTGGAAATACCGCCCCGCAAGTGATTCATAGCAATATCATGAGCATTTTTTGAGTCTGCTGCAATCAAATCTGCCACCGCTTCTGCTTGAGATAGATCCATTTGTCCATTGATGTAGGCTCTCATCGTAAATTCACCGGGTTCTGCCATTCTTACCCCTTTGTCAACAAAAAGCTGAATCATAGTTTGCATAATATAATCCGAGCCATGACAAGAAATTTCAACGACATTTTCCTTAGTATAAGAATGGGGGGCAATAAAAATACTTATCAATACTTCATCGATGATTTGATTATTTTCATGTCTAATCGTTCCAAAATGTAAAGTATGCGATGCTTGTTTAGCTAAATCTTTACCCGAAAATGCCTGATTTACTATGTCGATAGCATCTTTCCCAGAAAGGCGAATCACCCCAATAGCACCTCCAGATGGAGTAGTTGGTGCAATAATGGTATCTGAGTTTTTATCTATCAACATAAATCAACATATTTTTCAAATAAACTTCGAATGTAGTTGAAAAGTTTATTTAAACATAAAAAACCTTGATTTTAATACAAATAGTTAGGCAAAATCATAACTTTGCGAGAATATCCTTTTTGTTTAATAATGAAATTTATAAGATGAAATTTATTAGTGAAGATGTGATTGATGAAATTGTCGCTCAATTTGAAGCCAATGATACGTTATTTGAACAAAAAGTCCAGGCATTAGGACTAAAA
>CAZOHX010000436.1:0-3337 GCA_964579315.1 uncultured Saprospiraceae bacterium | reverse complement strand
ATTAAAAAAAACATATTTTTCGATATCTACTTACTTATAAGTATCATCGAATAAAATCGACAACATATTACATGTGTCATTGTAGCCTAGTACATTGACACAAATCCTTAAACCGAACATATTATGAAAAACTTAATCGTATTTCTACTAGGAGTGGTATGCCCATTCGTAGCAGTTGCAAAAATAACACCTACACAAAAAAATTATATTGAAAAAATGGCAAAATTAGCCGTGGAAGAAATGAATGTTTCTGGCATTCCTGCAAGTATTACACTTGCCCAAGCAATCTTGGAGTCAAGCTGGGGCAAAGGAGAACTAGCAGTAAATGCTAATAACTATTTCGGTATTAAATGTAAGGGAGATTGTGGCGTCAATGTTTACAAAAAGATGGATGATGACTATGATCAAAAAACAGGTAAAAAAATCCACTCTACTTTTAAAAAATATACTTCAATAGAAGCATCTTTTAAGGATCATACTCGATTTTTGACAAACAATAGTCGATACAAAGATTTATTTGAATATCAGAAAAATGATTACATAAATTGGGCCATAGGCTTACAAGAAAAACATTATGCGACCAATCAATCGTATGCTTTATTATTAATTGAACTTATTGAAAAGCATAATTTACATCGCTTTGATATCCCTGTGAATCCAAATCCAATTACAAAACAGAAAAATACTAGTATGAAAATACCGAAAGCTCATATTTTACCTAGCAATTATATACCTTTGTGTATGAAAGCTGCAAAAGGTGAAGCAAGGTCAATTAACACACACACAGTAAACTACACCAATGAAGAAAACTACCACAACCGATTTGTACGGACACATATCCGCACAATTCAACACAAACCCCATCTAGTAAGTAAAGCTAGAAAGTAATTTCAAAGCCGTTTAGAACTGATGTTTTAGACGGCTTTTTTATAATGCTGCTTTTTCTTGTCGCAATATCATTATCACAAAAAACATATAAATACCTGCTCCAATTGCATTTTCAATTGTATTTTCTACTAGAAAAGACGTTAACATTATAATAAAAAACCCTAAAATAAAAATATTGCGATAATTTTTTTTATAAAATAAAGGAAATAGCATAGCAAACATAAAAGCAATAAATCCCAAAATGCCATTTTTAGCAAGAATAGAAATAAATTGGTTGTGGGGCATTTTGGGCTCTATTTCATCTCCAAACTTGCTTAAATATTTCATTTTTACTTCATTTCTCAAATCTCCAGAACCAACTCCAAAAATAGGATTATCCTTGAAAATTTCCAAGCCTATCCGTTGTGAAGTAATTCGTTCTCCATCAGAATGCTCTTTTATATTTCCTTCTTGACTCGAGTGATTATCCCACATTGTGTAATCTAATTTGCTTTTAATACTTGGAATCGTTTTTATAGCTATCACGGGAATTAAGAAAAGACCAATAAGCCCAATTATACCATATAAATAATTCCTTCTTTGAACGATATAACTAATTAATAAAATAAATAAAGCAAAATATAGAGCAACCAATCCACTTCGAACAGCAAGTATATGAATGAAAATAAACAAGAAAATTGTTGTAATTTTCACTAAATTTCGTTCCCAATTATACTTTAAAACTTCTGATTTAATCCATAAATAAATACCAGAAATAATACTGATGGCCAAGAGTAAATTAAATCGAATATGATTGCGTGGTGTAGGTATTGACTTACCTTTTGAAATTAAATTTTGATACGCATCAAAATGAATAAAATACTGAATACCTATCCATATATTGGTCACAACCATCAAAAACATCAAGAAATATAGTATGATTTGGATATCTTTCTTGGAAAATTTTGGTAACGCATAAAATGAAAAAGGTAAAAATAAAAACAACATCCTAAGACGCAACCGTTCCAACCAATAAACTTGATCAAAGGAATAAAACCAATTCAGCAACGTAATCAAAAAGAAAATAACAAATAGGGCCAATGGATCTGTTGCAAATTGTTTTATCCATTGAATATAACTCGTCTCTTTTGCCCTAATTTTCTTAACTAATCCTACTATTCCCATGATAAAAATTCCAATCATTGCCATAGTGAGTAGAAACGGCGAAAAAACAAGAGATGCAATCCACAACAAGCAGAAAAAGAGAAATAAATTCTTTTCTTTAAAAATTCCTTTGACCATCCTTTTTATTAATACTTATCCAATGGTTTTAAAAACGCACAATTTCAATTATTGTTGTCATTTTCTCAATAAGTATGAAGCCATACCTATGAAAAAAAATGAGATAATCAGCAGAGTGAAACTTCATTGATTATCTCATTATCAGTTGGCTATATTTTTAGAACTACAACGTTCCTCGGCGCTCCTGCTCTGCTTCAATAGATTCAAAAAGTGCCTTAAAATTGCCTTTTCCGAAGGATTGAGCCCCTTTTCTTTGAATAATTTCAAAAAATAAGGTTGGGCGATCCGTCAAGGGTTTAGTAAAAATTTGCAACAGATATCCTTCATCATCTCTATCTACCATAATACCATGCTTCTTTAACAAATCCATATCTTCGGCAATCTTTCCTACTCGATCACCCACCGTATCGTAATAGGTACCAGGTACATATAAAAACTCAACGCCCCGTTTTTTCATTTCACTCACAGTAAATACAATATCATCTGTAGCTACCGCAATATGTTGACAACCTGCTCCTTGATAAAAATCGATATACTCTTCAATTTGAGATTTCTTTTTCCCTTTTGCCGGCTCATTAATTGGAAACTTGATTCTTCCATTGCCATTGGTCATTACCTTACTCATTAGAGCAGTAAACTCTGTAGAAATATCTTTATCATCAAAAGAAATTAATTGAGCAAAACCCATTACTTTCCGATAGAATTCACCCCAAACATTCATCTCTCCCCAATCTACATTTCCAACCATATGATCGATAAATTTTAGACCACAATGGGGCGGATTGTAATGAGATTCCCATTTTTCAAACTTAGGTAAAAAGACTCCTTTATAATTTTTGCGTTCTACAAAAATATGAACAGTATCTCCATAAGTATGGATACCAGCTCTGACTACTTCTCCTTGATCATCTGATTCTACTCGGGGTTCAAAATATGATTTCGCCCCACGACGGGTAGTTTCTTCCCATGATTTACGGGCATCATCTACCCACAAAGCTATCACTTTCACTCCATCTCCATGCTTAGTGATATGATTAAAAATTTCGGTATTTGCAGTACCTGGCATTGGAGTTGTAAAAATTAATCTGATTTTATCTTGTACTACCACATAACTGGTCCGATCCTTCATGCCAGTTTCTAAACCTGCGTAAGCTAAAGATTGAAATCC
>CAZOHX010000435.1:1232-3341 GCA_964579315.1 uncultured Saprospiraceae bacterium | reverse complement strand
ATGCCCGTTCAAATAAATCTGGATATCGATCACTTTGTTGTAATTTTGCGACTACATCATCCCAGTTTGCCTCCATTTCAATGGGATCTTCAACGGGAAACAAGGCTTGATCTTCAACTCCATGTGCACGCCCATCCCAAAATAACTTTTTCAACCATCCCACATTGATAATAGCCATGGCTTGTCTTCTGCCGACACTTCCGTCAATTCCGAGACTAAATTTTCTTTTGTCAGAAAAGGCATCTTTGGCAAGATGACAAGACGCACATGCCATGGAATTATCTCCAGAGAGCATTTTTTCATAAAAAAGGAATCTTCCTAATTTCACCCCCTCCACAGTAGTCGGATTGTCATCTGGTATGACCATATCGGGCAAGTGCTTGGGGATATCCAAAGTCAAAGGTGTAGGATCAGGTATTTTTTCGTCAGGTTTCATTGTAGTTGTTGAATCACAACAACTAGAGATGTTGAAAATAACAATTATACCAAAATAAAGAAGATTCCTTTTCATATTAATTAATTTTTTCGATGCTGTGATGAGCAAACTTATTTTGCCGTGACACTGCCGATTGAAAATACAGATGCTCCATTTGCTTTCAAATATTCTTGAGCATTTTGTTTAGGCATAATTGCTTCTCCAAATTGACGATAATCATATATTTCTGGATTTTGCAACCATTCCAATAAATCTACATTCAAATCAATAGACCAATTATTGCCATCTACATTTACCTCATCTATGGGTAGAGTTACACTGAAAGAATTATCATTTCCATAAGTAGGACCTAAATGAATTTTGTAGGTTAGGATATTCCCAGTTTTCAAGGAATCATATCGACCTTCATATTGCATGTAGTGATAATCACCAGATGGGTCAATATCTGTACTGTGTAATGGTTGAGGCCATAGCATGTTTTGATTTGCAACGGTATTTGGCAGATTACTAGCTATATTTTCTGTTCGTGGTATTCCAAAGGTAAGTTTCAATTTATTGTATTTACCTGGAGCAACATTACTGATTTTAATACGCATGGTATTGCCATCATCTAAATCAACATAATGAAATTTTTCTAATTCAAAGTCATCACCAGATTTTAATAATTGTATATGAGAAAGATAGTATTTAAGTGTAGTTACACTGAATTGATGACCAGCAGGAGAGTCATATTTCATTTCGTCCCTTACCAAATTTTCTCCTCCAACCTTGTGGACAATATTTACTTCTACGGTTCCATTGGTAGGATCATCTTTTTTACAAGAAAAAGAAAATAAAACAATGAATACGAATACGGACAATAATGTTTTTTTCATGATTTTTTTTTTATGATTTTAATAAAAATGGATTTTCATTTTTAAAACGAAAGGATTATGGAGATGTTTTATCATTAGACTTGATTTTTATCAACTTTTGTAAATTCCCCATAATACCATGTAATTCCACTTACAAAATAACCTTCATTACCATTTGAAATAAAGCCAGCTTTTGCTATTAATTGATCGGTATCTCTTGTTAAATTGCAACCTTCTCCAACAATTTTCCAAGCAGGATTTACAAATTTTTGAAATTTTGCATGCGTTGAATTTTTTGATTTTATATGCTCAATGATAATCAGTTTTCCATCGGGTTTGAGCCATTTTTTAAAATTTTGCAAGGCCAATTTCGGATTGGGAATGGTACAGAGTACCAAAGTAGATACGATGGCATCTAACGAGTGGGGTTCGATAATATTCTCTAATTTAGGGTCATTGATGCCCATTACTATAAAATTGATATTATCTGATGCTTTTTCCTTGGCTTTATGCATCATCGCTAAAGAGGGTTCTATGGCAATGACTTGAGTTTCTTTTGCGTTGAAAAATTTAAAATTAGTTCCTGTACCAGACCCAACATCAAGAATGACACCTTTTAAATCGCCAAGCAATCTTGCCCTAATATCGCCCAAAATGCCTTTTTCAGCATTTTTCATAAAGGGGTCGTAGATAAAGGCAAAAAATTTGGAATATAAACTCATGGTAAATCTGATTTTTGATTTATCGTAATAAAAAAAAGGATACAAGAAGTCCTCATATCCTTTCAAGTAATTATTATTCAATTAGACATAATCTTAA
>CAZOHX010000435.1:320-1222 GCA_964579315.1 uncultured Saprospiraceae bacterium | reverse complement strand
ATAAAAGGGTCATATATAAAGGCAAAAAATTTGGAATATAAACTCATGGTAAATTTAATTTTAAACTTTATGTTATAAATGAAAAACAAAAAAAGGATATAAGAAGACCCTATATCCTTTCAAGTAATTATTTTTCAATTAGACATAATCTTAATCGATAGCAGGAATTCTCAAAACTTGTCCTACAAAAATCTTATTTGGATCTTTCAACATAGGGGTATTGGCTTCAAAAATAACGGTATATTTACTTGCATTTCCGTATTGCTTCTTTGCAATTTTACCGAGCGTATCCCCTCTTTTTACGGTATAAAATATAGCTTCTGGCTCAGGATTGGTTACAGAAATTCTGTCATCAACAGATGCCACTCCTGAAACATTACCTAATGCAAGAATTAATTTTTCCTTATCAGATTGAGAATGTACTTGTCCATAAATGGTGACAGTATCATCTTGGTAATTCAATGATTTGTTCTCGATTTCGATTCCAAGGCTATCAACTACCCCTGTTAGCAGTACTTCTTTTTGCTTTCGCAAAATTTCATCGTACATTTGTTGTGTTTCCTCAGTTTTTACAGCTGTGGCATTTTTTTTAGTAAGAAGTTTGTCTCCTTTGTGTTTAAAAAATGAAAATAATCCCATTAAAGTAATTTTTATGATAAAAAAAATTGGTCTGGCTAATAATTAGTTCATTAGTCTTTCCATTAGGTTTAACAACGATTATGATATGAAGTTGCGAACAACAATGAAAAATTGGTTCAATACTTGTAACTAGTTTTTAGATGAAAATATTCAAACGTATCAAAATGTAATTACTGAAAAGGAATCATTTTAATTTTTGATGAAATTGTTTCAACTAAACACTATTATTATAATCATTAGAATGCAATTATAATAATCTTTTT
>CAZOHX010000435.1:0-310 GCA_964579315.1 uncultured Saprospiraceae bacterium | reverse complement strand
AGTAAATTTTGTCATTTTGATACAAAATATTGGTTTGGATATTCTTTTTTTATGAAATGGTTCATTAAAAAGTATCCCTAAAAGGCTTTATTCATAGGGAATCAATCATGCAAGATAATATATTTTGCAACAAAGCAAGTATTTATAAAGTAAAAGACTTATATTTGCGGAGTTTTTTAATACTACATAATAGAATAAATAATAATAAGTATGCAAGGGAAAGGAATAGTTAAGTTTTTTCTAGTTGTCATGATTTTGTTGAGTGCTGTTCAGTACTGGTACACAACAAGAACGGATAAGGTAGAAAATG
>CAZOHX010000434.1:0-3342 GCA_964579315.1 uncultured Saprospiraceae bacterium | reverse complement strand
AAACAAATTTTAAAGAAAAAATAATTCAAAATTGAATTTATCTACACTTTATTATATTAAACAAATCTGAACTAAAATTCTTTTTAAATTGTTTTAAAATGTAAGCAATAAGATATAAATATTTACCTTTATGGTATTAATGGAAAAAAAACATAACAAAGCCTATTACGACAGAATATTTATGGAAGAGTTTCTGCCACACGCAGATGCCTTAAATACTTTTGCCTACCACTTAACCTACAATGAAAGTAATGCAGCCGATTTAGTGCAAGAAACTTTTCTTAAAGCATATCGTTTCATCGCACAATATCGTACAGATACCAACTCAAAAGCATGGCTTTTCAAAATTTTGAAAAATGCCTTTATCAATGATTATCGAAAAAAATCTAAAAGTCCCAAACAAGTGGATTATGAAGATTTTGTCAATTATCAAGATGGGGATGATACTTCTCACTTACAGGGATATATGGATCTCAGAGAAGAAATGTTTCAAAATATGATTGGGGATGAAGTGACTATTGCTATTAATTCATTGCCGTTAGATTTTCGTACGGTCATCCTTTTATGTGATATAGAAGGATTTAAATATGATGAAATTGCGAAAATTATTGGAATACCGCTTGGTACAGTGCGATCTAGATTGCACCGAGCAAGACAATTATTAAAAGAAAAACTGATTAGCTATGCAAAAATGCATGGCTATAAAACAAAATAATAGAGTAATTCATATTAATATTGGATAACTTATTTACAGACTATGTCTTTTTATTTAACTATAAAAGGATACAAAATTTCTAAAAATGATGGGTAAATACTTTGATGTTCAACAGTATAAGCAACAGATAGTTGATTTTTTCGATAATAATCTTTCTGAAAAAGCTAAAATAGACTTATTGAATCATGTACACGAAAATCCACTTTTATCTGGAATTTTTGAAAATGAAAAAAAAGTACGTTCTATTATAAAATCTCAAGTAAAAAGACCAAAATTCTCCCCCGATTTCATAAGGTCGATAACAGAAAAAATCAATATGGACACTCCTCATGAAATACTGTAATCAAACAGTCATTTTATACCATTTGTAACTCCACCAATTTTTTATAATCCCCCTCCATTGACATTAGTTCTTGGTGATTGCCTCTTTCTACAATCATTCCAGATTTTAACACTAAAATCTCGTCAGCATCTTGTACCGTAGAAAGTCTGTGGGCTATAACTATCGAAGTTCGATTTTTTAGAAGTTGTACTAGTGCATCTTGAACAAGTTTTTCTGCTTCCGAATCTAAAGCTGACGTAGCTTCATCTAATATTAATATTTCTGGATCTTTTAATATGGCTCTTGCTATGGTGATACGTTGTCTTTGTCCTCCACTTAATTTACTCCCTCTATCTCCTACATTCGTTTCATAGCCATCCCCCATTTCTAAAATAAAATCATGGGCATTTGCTATTTTTGCCGCTTGAATTACATCTTCTTTAGATTTATTTTTTAATCCAAAAACGATATTATTATAAATGCTGTCATTAAATAGAAAGGCATCTTGTGTAACGATACCAAATAGAGAACGCAAATCATTTAGAGCATAATTTCGGATATCAACGCCATCTATTTTAATTTGCCCTTGTGTCACTTCATAAAATCTGGGTAATAAATCTACAATCGTAGTTTTTCCACCACCAGATGGTCCAACTAGAGCAATAGTTTGCCCTTTTTTCAATGTAAAATTTATATTTTGCAAGACATCATTTTCTACTTCGTTATAAGCAAACGAAACGTTTTTATATTCAATATTTGATTCTAATTGCTGAATAGATTTAGGATTCTCAATGTCTTTAATTGAAATATCTGCTTCTAAAATCTCCTCAATTCTGTCAGATGCTGCCAATCCCTTTTGTACATTATAGTAGGCTTTTGAAAATGATTTGACGGGTGCAATAATAGAAAAAAAAGCATATAAAAATGTAAGAAATGATCCAAAAGTTATTTTATTATCTAGCACTTCAGAAAATCCGTACCAAAGTAAAACACATACAGTTGCCATTCCCAAAAATTCAGAAAGGGGTGATGATAAATCTCTTCGACGCAGTAATTTTGTCAGTAATCTTTTATAGGATTCATTTTCAGAATCAAATTTCTTTGATTGATATGATTCTGCATTAAATCCTTTGATGACTTTCATTCCTGAAAGTGTTTCTTCTAAAAGAGATACTATATTTCCCAAGCGTGATTGAACTTCTCCTGACTGAGCCCTTAATACTTTTCCTATCCCACCTATCACCAAAGCAGTAAAAAGTATCAATACTAAAACAAACAATGTTAAGGAAGGACTAATCAATATCATCATTATCAAAGCACCCAATATTAATAATGGCTCTCTAAAAACTATTTCTAGAACATTGAGAATACTCCATTCTATCTCTTGTACATCGGCAGTTATGCGTGAAATCAAATCCCCCTTTCGCTGTTCTGAAAAATACGATAAAGGCAAATTCAAACTTTTATCAAAAAGAGCTTTACGCAAATCCCGAATGATTCCATTACGTACAGGTGCCATGACGTAAGCGGAAAGATACCTGAAAAAATTTTTGAAAAAGAAAATTACAACAAAAATCAAGCAAATATATGCCATAGCACGTTGAGCCCCATTTTCAATGATAATTTGACTGAGATGATAATACAAAAATTGTATAATATCATCCTTAGAAGATAGAGATGTGGGTGGCTCATGAACCAATTTGGTCTGACCAGCCAACATATTTAATATAGGTGTCAAAGCAGGAATACTTATCACAGAAAAAATTGCCACCAAAATATTGAACACAATATTGAGACCAATAAGTGATTTATAATTTTTTACATACTTTAATAGTCCTCCAAGTCCTTTCATTGAAATTTACCATTCAGCAGGTGGATCACCATAATCAAAATCATTCAAAAAGCCAGTATCAAACTTTCCAGAAATAAAACGTTCATCCTTCATCAATTTTTGATGAAAAGGAATCGTAGTTTTAATACCATCGATGATAAATTCATCTAAAGCTCTTGACATCTTAGCGATACATTCTTCTCGTGTTTGTGCTCGACATATCACTTTGGCAATCATAGAATCATAATACGGAGAAATCGTCATTCCACCGTAAACATGCGTATCTACTCTTACCCCTTGACCTTTGGGGCTATGAAAAGAAATAATTTTTCCTGGATTTGGACGAAAGTCATTGTATGGATCTTCCGCATTGATACGACATTCAATGGCATGCATTTTAGGAATATAGTTTTCTCCCGTAATTTTTATACCCGCAGCTATTTTTATCTGCTCCTTGATGAGATCGTAATCAAT
>CAZOHX010000433.1:0-3347 GCA_964579315.1 uncultured Saprospiraceae bacterium | reverse complement strand
AGTAAAAATGGAAATAAAAAGCGACAAGTGGATGGACACATATTTTTACATATATATTTTTGATACATTTTGCCCAACTCATCGTTATAAAGCCTTGACAGAAAAGGACTATACCTCCGTTTTACGTCTAGACTTGAAGTCAAAAATGACAAGCCTACTTCCCAAAACCAACCACCAAAGAAATAATATGAGAATACGTATTATTTCGGCTCTCACCAACATCCGTGTAAGCATAATCCAATGCAAATTGATGATAGTGTATGCCCAAGCCCATAGTTGGCTCAACCGTCCAATAATCCGCTTTGAACAAATCTTTATCCTTTTGGAAATTATTTGCTCCTAAACGAAAGTAAACCAACTCTTTATAATCGGCTTCAAGTCCCACGGCTACATCCATACTAAATGGGTCAGCACTCAAAAGAGTATTTCGTTTTCCATCTGTAGTGAAAATCATATCAATTTCAGAACGGATTCCATATTTTTTAAAACGGGTATGAAAGGCAGACCCGAGTGTCAATTTGGGTTTGGTAATTTCTAATGAATTATCTGGAATATCATTTCCTGTAGCTTGAAAAACAGATTTATCTTGGTCTGAAAAAGAAAATCTCCAAGCATTAAATGTAGTGGTAATATCCTTTCCCGAAAAACCAAAGTCCCAATGTCCAATCTCATATTGTGCTCCCAAGTCCAATCCAAAACCAAAAGCGTTGGCAAAACTTCCAATTTTTCTATAAATCAATTTTAAAGTGGTTCCAACGGATAATTTTTCTTTTTTTACCGTCAAATTTTGAGCATAATTAAATAAAAAGCCATAATCTGCCGCTGAAAAGGGAAGAATATTATCATAATTTACTCGACCATCCTTGTCATATAAATTTAAAGTATTGGGAATATCATCGATACCAAAACGAATAGCTTGGATACCTACCACACGATTTTTAGCTATGGGCATAGCAAAACCCAAATAGTCGAATTTGCCAATACCCGCAAACCATTCACTGTGCATTGCTGCTGCTTGGTATTTGTATTTTCCATCGAGATGCATAAGTCCTGCGGTATTCCAATACCCTGAAGTAACATCATTGACAGAAGCTACGAAGGCATTTCCCATTCCTTGTGCCCTAGCTCCTACTCCAATATTTAGAAAATCGTTGGAATATTTTTGTCCAAATAAATTAAATCCAAGGCATAATAAAATCGTAAAAAGGAATATCTTTTGCTGCATGTGTTGATTTTTTTCATAAGAATCCAAATTTAAAACTAAAAATTGAAAGGCTTATTGTTTTGAGTGTTAAAATTAATGTATTTAAAATTTAAACTATACAAGACGCCAAGGTGCAAAAGTTAAAAAAACATTAAATAGATAATTTCTAGCACGATTTTATATACATTATATGTTCTGATGATGTACAAACAAATATGAAATGAGACACATACGAACGATATTTCTTTTCCTAGGTATTTTCCTATTGCATTTTGTTGCAAAAGCTCAGGTATGTGACGACTTATCCGCTTTCAAGGATATTGGTCCTACTGAAAGACTATCTCTTGTGGTGATAGACATCAATCCTGACTTACTATGTGAGCAATTAGATGTTACTCATTTAGAAGATAAATTCCATTTTTATACCATTAATATTTCAGAATTAGAAGAGCTTTATCAAATTGCTCCAGAATTTAAAAAAGTAATGAAAAACAAATTTGAATTGCCTACTTTACTTTTTTTAGACAGACAGAAGAATATTATTCAAACCTTTCATGGAAATAGATCTTCTCATGAGATTCAATTGCTGTTATCTTATTTTGGAAATGAATATTATGAAAATATTCCTTGGTGCAAATTTAAAAAGATTCATCAAGGCGTGGAAAAATAAAGATCCCGCTTATTTGATTTGATTTAATTTATCATTTTCCAAAGCAACCTTTTTTCTCTAATCCATCGTATGGAATGTAGTATGTATTCGAATTGCGTCCGCATCCAAACAGTTTTTCGATTATTCTAAACAATTAAATACAAATTTAGTTAGTTTTATAAAATAATAATTCATCACAAAAAAATATCCATAATGATTTCTAAAATAATATTGATGTTTATTGGCATTTCATTTTGCTTCGCATGTACTAATAACGAAGCCCCTTCAAAATCCAATACACCGACCACGAGCGTTGCAAAAGATGTGAAAATCGAAACCCCATCTGAGAAAACAGTAAAAATAGAGACTCCAAAGGTTGATAAAGTCCCCACTTCTTCTGAAAAAACATCCTTTAGTAAGGATACGAAAACTTCTGAACCTATTCAATCTTCTAAAAAAGCATCAACAGCATCCTCTCAAACACCTGCAAACTCTAAAGATAAAGATGCGGTGGTTATTGACGTAAAATCAATGCCAAGACCAACTGCTACACCCACTACAAAGCATAAAACTCCTCCTACAAAAATCGAATCTTCTCCAGAACCCATTAAAAAAGCACCCTTGAAAAAGCCTGTGCTTTCTCATGCTATTTTTGATAAATTTTTGCATGACAATATTCATGGAACAATCGTAGATTATAAAGGTATGATGGGAGATAGATTGGCATTGATGAAATATTTGCAAATATTAGCAGATAATCCTGTTCAAGATAATTGGAGTAAAGCTAAAAAGATGGCTTATTGGATCAACGCCTACAATGCACATACAATCAAATTGATTTTGAACAATTATCCAATCAAAAGCATCACCAAACTGGATAATGGCAAGCCTTGGGATAGAAAATGGATTAAATTAGGTGGTAAAACGCTATCTCTCAACGATATTGAAAATAATATTTTACGTCCGCAATTCAAGGATCCACGTATCCATTTTGCTGTAAATTGTGCTGCAAAATCTTGTCCCCCCATTTGGAATCATGCTTGGACGGCTTCTAATTTAAATAGCACTTTGGATAAGCGGGCAAAGTCATTTATCAATGGTAAACTTAATGATATTTCAGCGGATCATATTAAAGTTTCTAAAATTTTCGACTGGTATAAGGCTGATTTTGGAAATTTGATTGATTTTTTGAATAAGTATTCTACTACTAAAATTAATGCTGATGCGAAAATTGATTATATTGAATATGATTGGTCTTTGAATGGGATGTGATAATTGTTAATTTTTAATTGTTAACTGTTAATGTCTTTCCAAATTTAGTTTTATTTTTGGAAAGACATTATTGTTTTTGGGCTCTGCGTGATTTAGTGTGGGTAATTTAATTTAAACCCAACAGGTAGTTAGTATAAAATGCCACAACATAACCTGCCCCGCCTCCGTTTTTCCCTCGAATAAGAAATAATTTGAAGCATGGTCTTCAAAATTTAATTTTTA
>CAZOHX010000432.1:0-3351 GCA_964579315.1 uncultured Saprospiraceae bacterium | reverse complement strand
TATCACACAGCATATCGGAGCCTATGAAGTAGTCGTAAAAGGAGATAAAAAAATCACATTCTTAGATACTCCTGGTCATGAGGCTTTTACTGCCATGAGAGCAAGGGGGGCAAAAGTCACAGATATTGCAGTAATTATTGTTGCTGCGGATGATAGTATTATGCCACAAACAAAAGAAGCCATAAGCCATGCTCAAGCAGCGGGTGTGCCTATTATTTTTGCTATCAATAAGATTGATAAAGCTGGAGCAAACCCTGATAAAATTAAACAGGAGCTTGCCAGTATGAATTTGATGATAGAAGAATGGGGTGGAGATATTCAATCTCAAGATATTTCTGCCAAGCTGGGTACAAATGTCGATTTATTATTGGAAAAAATTCTCTTGGAAGCAGAGATTCAGGAGTTGCAAGCTAATCCAGACAGAGCCGCAATTGGTACCATCATAGAAGCATCCTTAGACAAAGGACGTGGGTATGTAAGTAAGGTTTTGGTTCAAACGGGAACCTTGACAGTGGGGGATATCATGCTTGCAGGACAGTATTCTGGAAAAGTCAAAGCCATGTATAATGACCTTGGTAAGAAAATAAAGAAGGCAGGTCCTTCTACTCCTGTATTAGTTCTTGGATTGGATGGAGCACCCCAAGCAGGAGAAAGATTGAAAGTAATGGAAAGCGAGCAAGAAGCTAGAAGAGTGGCTTCGAATCGTGCTCAAATAATGAGAGAACAGGCCAACAGAGCTTCCAAGCGAATCAGTTTAGATGAAATTGGTCGTCGATTAGCATTAGGTAACTTTAAGGAGTTGAATTTAATTGTAAAAGGAGATGTGGATGGATCTATTGAAGCATTGTCAGATTCATTGATTAAGCAGTCTATCGAAACGGTTCAGGTGAATGTAATTCATAAAGCGGTCGGACCAATTATTGAGTCCGATGTCTTATTGGCGGCTGCATCAGATGCAATCATAATTGGTTTCCAAGTAAGACCATCTGTTGCTTCAAGAAGATTAGCAGAGCAAGAAGGAGTTGAAATTAAGCTATATTCAGTCATCTATAAAGCTATTGATGAAATTCACTTAGCAATTGAAGGAATGCTAGAGCCAACTATCGAAGAAAAAGTAGTTGCTCAAGTAGAAGTAAGAGAAGTATATAAGATTAGTCGTGTCGGGACGATTGCAGGAGCATACGTTACGGAAGGAAAAGTTAGCAGAAATAATTTTGTACGAGTAATTCGAGAAGGCATCGTTGTTTATCCAATGAAAGAAGGCGTAATTGGTGAATTATCTTCACTAAAACGATTTAAAGATGATGTCAAGGAAGTTAGAAATGGTTTTGAATGTGGATTGACAATCAAAAACTATAATGATATAAAAGTAGGAGATGTCATTGAATGCTATGAAACTGTAGAAATCAAACAAACATTAGATAAATCAAGATAAATTGATAGAGATATTTATTAAAAAAAGCTGCATGACTAAAATTGTGCGGCTTTTTTATTTCTATGTTATTTTTCATTTAATTTAAAATAGTACCTTTGAATTAAAATTGATAAAATGAAATTCAAATTCGTATTTATAATAATTATTGCAATTTCAGGGTTGAGTGCCTGTGGAGAAGATAATACTGAAATTTTGAAAAAAGCATCTAAAAAGATATGCAGCTGCCTAGAAGAAACAGTACAGCTAAATGAAAAACTTATTAAGGTTTCGAAGGCAGATACAACAAACACTCGAGTAATCGAGATTATGCGGGAGATTAGTAAATCTGCAGATAGTGGTTTCTCATGTGTTGATAGAAGTTTGAAACGATATCAAATAAAAGAAAAACAATTGCAAGATGAATTAACCCATTTATTACAAAAGGAATGTCCAGATGTTGCGGAAATGATAGCTAGGGAATAAGTAATTACAGAAACTCTATCCTTAGCAATGAGTACAAGATTTCTTAATTTCTTAATATTATCCCAATAATTTATTCCACCCTTAATTTTTGTCCAATAGACAACAGATTAGATGATAAATTATTCATTTCCTTTAAATTCTTAACAGTAGTATGATACATTTTTGAAATTCTATAAAGCGTTTCGCCTGCAAGAACAGTATGAAAACGAATATTTGCATCTATATCATCATTATTTCCATCATCAATATTTCCATCATCATTTGGATCATCGGTAATAACTTCATCTTTGGAGGGAAATTCATCTTCCACTTTTGCAGGACTTTCAATAACTGGAGGCTTTTTAGAATTATCTTCAACATCTACTTTGTCTGAATTGCCAGTATCTTGAACATCTTCTATTTTAGGTGTTGAATTAGGAAGATCCATATCATCAATATTTATTTCTCCTGCATCAGGGTCAAATTCTACATCAGGGTCTTGTTCCATGTCTAAAACTGGAATTGTTGCTGGTTCGTTTTCATTTTCTATATCTGCTCTTGTTCTGATTTTGGGTGTTGACGATTTAGGTACTTTCCATCCCCTAAGTTTTATTTTTTGACCAAAAGCAGGTTCCTGCCCTTCTTTTAATCTGTTTCTCCATCTTAATCTAGATAGACTAATAGCGTAGAGTTGAGATATATCAAATAATGATTGACCTTTCTGAACATAGTGATATTTTTTTCGTCCACGATATGCCCAACGCTTGGGTTGGAGCATCACTCTATCTCCCTTTTCTAATTTCTGAGTACTGCTAGAAATGTGATCATTGTATTTTAAAATTCTTTTGATAGACACTCCCGTTCTTTCTGCAATCTTTTCGACGGAATCTTCTTCTTGAGCAACTGCAATATTTACGTCATTGATTGAAATCAAATTTTTCACAATAACATCGGGGGTCTCATCTAAATTAGATGGAATTTCATCTCCAGGACTAAGTTTGTCATAAACATACAGTTCATACTCTTCTATCAACTTAATTAATAAATCAGGATATTTAGGATTGGTAGCATATCCTGCTTTTTTCAATCCAAATGCCCATCTTTTATAATCCATGGGATCTAAACGGAACAAAAAACCATACCTATACGCTTTTCTTGGGTCTCTTAAAAATTCAGAATGTGCGATATATGAAGCTTCTCCATCTTTAAATACACGAAAACAGGACTTCATTAATTCTCCCCTATCATTGTAATCATCATCTTTAAGGTGGTATGTTTTGCCTTTCCATTGAGAGCCACATTTCATTCCAAAATGGTTATTTGCTTTTCTCGCCAATTCACTCTTTCCATGTCGAGACTCCAAAATCCCTTGTGCCAATTTGATACTAGCAGGAATTCCTGCACGTTCCATCTCACTGATAGCTATGTCTTTGTATTTTTCAATATATTTTTGCCGTTCCTTATGAATATTACTA
>CAZOHX010000431.1:0-3363 GCA_964579315.1 uncultured Saprospiraceae bacterium | reverse complement strand
CAATGAAGGAGAATTTAGGTTTAGAGATATAACTGCTGAAGCGGGTATAGTTGATTCCCCGAGTTGGACAACCGGATCTACGATGGTTGATATCAATGATGATGGAATCTTAGACATTTATGTATGCAGGTCAGGTAAACTCCCGGAATTGCAACGTGCTAATCTATTTTTTGTTTCCGTTGGCTTGTCTTCCACCAACGTGCCCATGTATAAGGAATCCTCCAAAGAATTGGGTCTGGCAGATACAGGCTATGGAACCCAAGCCTTGTTTTTTGATTATGACAAGGACAATGATTTAGATATGTTTTTACTGAATCATAATGTGTATGTAAAACCATATTTTGAAATTGATAAAATAAGAAGAACCCGTGATCCTAATGTAGGTGATAAACTTTTTAAAAATGAAAACGGTAAATTCATTGATGTTTCTGAAAAAGCAGGCATAATTTCAAACGAACTGGGTTATGGTTTAGGGGTTTCAGCAGGAGATCTTAACCAAGATGGTTGGGTTGATATATACGTTACCAACGATTATTCGGAGCACGACTTCCTCTATATTAACCAACAAGATGGAACTTTTAAAGAGCAATCAAAAACTTCTTTTGGACACCAATCCAACTATGCAATGGGGTCGGATATTGCTGATATTAATAATGATGGCTTACTGGATATTGGCGTGTTGGATATGGCTGCCGAAGATAATTATGGAATAAAAACCAGTATGAGCGGAATGAATCGGAAATTTTTTCAAACCCATGTCAATAATGGTTTTCACTACCAATACATGTATAATACCTTACAACTTAACAGAGGAAACCTTCATTTTAGTGAGATTGGACAATACGCAGGTATATCTAATACCGATTGGAGTTGGGCACCGCTTTTTTTGGATCTTGATTTAGATGGTTATCAAGACCTTTTTGTTACAAATGGACTGAAAAGAGATTTTAGAAATAATGACTTCAAAGAATACAAAAAAAACCTTTTAGACAAAGCAAAGAAGAATAAAGGTGTCGACAAAAAAAAGCTGATTGAAGAACTTGTTATTGCCACACCACAAAAACGACTCGTTAATTACGTTTATAAAAATATGGACGGAATTAGATTCAAAAATAAAATTTCTGATTGGGGCATTGATATAAAGTCATTTTCGAATGGACTGGCCTATGGTGATTTTGATAATGACGGTTCACTAGATCTCGTTGTAAACAACATAGATGATGAGCCTTTAATATATAAAAATAATAGCATTAATCAAAAATTAGGACATTTCTTACAACTGAAACTAAATGGACCTAAAGGAAATTCTTTAGGTATCGGTTCAAAAGTTACCTTATATTCAAATAAACAAATCCAAATAAGAGAGCTGTATACTACACGAGGATTTCAGTCTTCTGTAGAACCCATCATCAATTTTGGTCTTGGTCAGCAGGAAAAAATAGATAGTATTAAGATTCAATGGCCCGATTCAAAACAACAAATATTATATGATATATCGGTAAATCAAAAACTTTCAATTGAATATAAAAATTCTAATACAAATAATAGTAAATTAATAGAGTCTCATAATAAAAGAAGTTACCTTTCTTTTACAGAAGTTTCTAAAAAAATTGGATTGGATTATCTTCATAAAGAAAATGATTATGATGATTTTGAAAAGGAAGTTTTGCTTCCTCATCGCATGAGTAGATTAGGTCCTAACCTATCTGTTGGGGATATTAATGGAGATAAATTAGAGGATATTTTTTTTGGTGGTGCTTCCGAACAATCTGGAGAAATATTTGTTCAAACTAAAGCAGGCAAGTTTATAAAAAGTAATCAGCCAGCTTTAATAAGTGACCGAATGCATGAAGATATTGGATCATTATTGTTTGATGCTGACGGAGATGGTGATAATGATCTTTATGTTGTAAGTGGAGGAAATGAGTTTGAAAACCTAAAACATCTTTACTTTGATAGGCTCTACATAAATAATAAAGGAATTTTCGATAAATCAATAAAATTAACAGAATCAAATCAGAGCGGTTCTCGTGTTAAAGCAAATGATTTTGACGGAGATGGGGATTTAGATTTATTAGTAGGAGGAAGGCAAACCCCTGGGAAATATCCTTTACCAGCATCGTCTAAGATTCTTTTAAATCATAAAGGTAACTTTATTGATGTAACATTAGAGGTAGCGCCAGAATTAAAAGACTTAGGAATGATTACGGACTTTTCTTGGAGTGATTATGACAGCGATGGAGATGTAGATATTATTTTGGTAGGTGAATGGACAGGACTTATATTTTTTGAAAATAGTAAGGGTAAGTTTAAAAAGGATGCATCTATAAGTGGAACAGAATTTTCAACAGGATGGTGGAATGCAATCGAAAGTGGGGATTTTGATGGAGATGGAGATATTGATTTTGTTGTTGGTAATAATGGTTTAAATTATAAATATAAGACCAGTCCCAATGAACCTTTCGAAATATATGCTAATGATTTTGACCAGAATGGATCTTTAGATATTGTTTTAGGATATTACGAAAATGGAAACTTATTTCCCTTAAGAGGGCGAGAATGTTCTATTGAACAAATTCCGAGCATTAAAGAAAAATTTACATCCTATGATCTATTTGCTCGTGCGAAGCTTTCAGAAGTTTATGGAAAAGAAAATTTAAAAAATGCTTTAAATTACAAAGCTACTAATTTTGCTTCAATTTATTTAGAAAATAAAGGAAACAAGAATTTTAGAATTAATTTATTGCCAGCACAAGCACAATTTTCATCAATAAATTCAATTTTAGTATTTGATTTTAATGAAGATGGAAATTTAGATATGCTTTTAGGAGGTAATAATTATCAATCAGAAGTAGAAACACCACGCAATGATGCCAGTATGGGAACTATCCTAATAGGAGATGGGAAGGGAGCGTTTTTAACTTTAGATAATGTTAATACCAGACTTTATCTAGATGGAGATCTTAGAGACATCAAACTAGTTACATTAGAAAATGGTCAAAAGGGAGTGCTCAGTGTTTATAACGATGAAAAGGTTAAATTTCATCAGCTTAAGCGTTAAATTAGATAGATTAAATTTTTATAAATTGTGTAATGAACAAACAGTATATTCGTAGATTTTATTTTTATATTTTTATTTCTTTTTGTGGAGCTATTTTTCTCAATGGCTGTGATAAAAGGATATCAATAGAAAATCCTCCCGCTTTAATAGCTACGAAAAATCCAACAGTAAAAAAATTACAATTTTCCTTAAGTGATTCCGCTTCGGTAAAAGTGAAAATTAAAAACCTACTTTCACACAAAGAATTGATTTTAGATCAACTTCCTGTAAAAGTAAATCATGAAGTGCTACTTGCTGGTTTA
>CAZOHX010000430.1:0-3376 GCA_964579315.1 uncultured Saprospiraceae bacterium | reverse complement strand
ACACTATTCATAAATGGAATTTCAATTTTAGTGCCATCTGATTTTGTGAAAACACCATCTTTAGTGTATTCTAAAGGAAAGGGATATTTCCAATCTCCAATAAAATATAAAGCATTGATTAAAAATAAAACGTCATTATCTTGGATCTCACTCAATATCTTCTTGATTCGCTCTTCTGTATTGTCACTACACCACTGATTGATGATGTCTAACGTTTTTTCATCTGTAAAATCCAAATTTTGCTCATCAGCATCATAATATTCAGACAAAGATTCAATGAATTTAGAATTTACATTCATTCGAGTATCATCCCAAAAAATAGAATTGACCATTTTGAAAGTAGTAGTATCACTCTGACAGTCTAGAGATGTTTTCAAAGATTTATAGTTTGAATTGATTGCGTCAATATCATCTGTTTGACCAAGAATATCCAAGATATTTTTTCTAGTTTCTCCAACAGCTCCATTTGCCGCCATATAAAAAGCAGATTCAATACTTAATGGAGATAGAATGATATTGGGTTTATCATCTTGGTTAACTATCGTTTTAAAAATGTCTATTGGAAAACCTGTAGGTTCGAACTCAGGATTAGAAATTCCATCATCACCATAGGGAATACCATCTTCAATAGTACTTTTTTCAACACATGAGAAAATAAAAATTGAGATTAGGGCTAGAAAAATAAAATTTAGTTTTTTCATATCAAGATGTTTTTGTGATTAAAGGAACTCTTTCAAAAAACAATATATAACTCTTATTATTAAAAAACAATAAAAATATTAATAAATGACAAATAGCTGTCATAATAAACATCTTTCTTGACAAAGCAATCAGAAAAGCGTTTTATCAAACTACGAATTTAAAACTAGTCAAATTTTGATTTCCCTGTTTTCCACATAAATATAAGATGAGTTAATTGAATCATTGGATATTTATTTCACTATTCTATTATTAATGGAACAAAACTTGTACTTTTGCGATTCAAAATATTTCCAATATGAGAATTAGTCTTTCATTTTTTATTCTATTCACTTTTTTCAATGCTTATGCACAACATCAAGATGTATTACCCAATGAATCAGGAGATCAATTACTGAAAGATCTTGAAATTCAGTATAAGCCAGAAACGGTTTTAGACTACGGGGCTGCAAGAAATATGTTATATGGCAAAATCGATAATAAAAACGGCAAATTAAAAGGAGTCTATACAGGTTATGAAATTTCGGTCAATCCCAATGGAAGTTCTCCAAAAGGAGAAGCTTTCAATAAAGGTATCAATACCGAACATACTTTTCCACAAAGTAAAGGTGCTACAGGAAATGCAAAAAGTGATATGCACCACCTTTTCCCTACTAGAATTGATGTCAATGGAGATCGTGGTCATCTTCCTTTCAGAGATATTGATGATAACATCACAGACAATTGGTATAGATTAGATTATTTCGGTCATAGCATTCCTACTTCCAATATTGATGAATACAGCGAATTGGATGACAAGAAGTATTTTGAACCCCGAGAAGACCACAAAGGAAATGTAGCTCGTGCTATGATGTACTTTTACACCATGTATCACGACCAAGCAGATCAAGCAGATCAAGGCTATTTTCAAGGAATGATTCCTACATTATGTGCATGGCATTACCAAGATGCAGTAGATCCTGCCGAATGGAAACGGACTTGGGAAATTTCAAAATATCAAGATGGGAAACCCAATCCATTTGTATTGGATTGTACGTTAGCAACAAGATCTTATTGTAGTAATATCGATACAAAATGCACTACGGCAAATGACGACATTTCTAATATCAAATTGTATGGTATTGTCCCAAATCCTGCATATAATTTTGCTACAATTCGATACACACTAAATCAGTCAGCACAAGGGGGGAATCTTGAAATTTACAATAATTTAGGTCAGATAATCATCAAAAAGTATATCCCCAATCTCCGTCAAGGACCCAATGAACTCCCCATTGATGTTTCGAATTTGAGAAATGGATTTTACATATTTGTACTAAAAATAAATGGGGAAAAAGTTACAGGAAAAATATCCGTATTGAAGTAGCTATGTTTTCAACCCATAGCAGTCAAGCAACGAACCAAACCCTCCCGCCAATGCGGAATGACTAGACCAAAAGCTTCTCGAAATTTTGCCTTATCCAAAACACTAAACGGCGGTCTTGCCGCAGGAGTTGGATATTTGGCAGAAACAATTGGATATACGTCACAATCAATTCCGTTCAATTCCATAATTGCTACCGCAAAATCATACCAACTAGCAACACCTTCATTACTATAATGAAACACTCCACTCAAATCAGACTTATCCAACTCTCCTGCTTCTACTTCATCAATCAAAATCAATATCGCTTCCGCTAAATCTCTTGCATAAGTGGGCGTACCAATCTGATCAAAGACCACATTCAAATGATCTCTTTCTTTTCCCAATCGCATCATCGTTTTTACAAAATTGTGTCCAAAGGATGAATACACCCAAGATGTACGCAAAATCATGGTATTAGGATGAATTTTCATCGCTATCTCATCCCCTTCTAGCTTTGTTTTTGCATAAACCCCTTGTGGATTGGTCTCATCCCCTTCTTTAAACGGAGTGTTTTGACTATTGTGATACACATAATCTGTGGACAACTGAATCAAAGGTATTTGGTGTAAAACACAGGATTGTGCTAGATTTTTACTGCCAATGACATTGATTTTATGTGCCAATGCTTCATTTTCTTCTGCTTTATCTACTGCCGTATATGCAGCACAATGAATGACATAATCAAATTTGTGTTTAGCAAACATATCAGAAATACTACGATTGTCGGTGATATCCATTTCCGCCACATCTGTGAAAACGAATTCCAAATCGGGATAATTTTTGGATAAAAATTGTAATTCACTACCGACTTGACCATTTGCTCCTGTTACTAATATTTTTTCCATATTCAAATTTATAAGTTCCTAACTGGTCACTAATAATTGATTAACAAATAACTGATTATACTTCAAAAAACTGTTTGTGATTACCAAAAGAAGCATTCATCTCATCTTTTTCTGACAATTTCATATCTTCAAAAGGAATTTCCCAATCAATTTTCAGTTTTGGGTCATTATACATTATTCCACCTTCACTTTCTTTGTTGTAATAATTATCACATTTATAAGAAAATATAGCCGTTTCACTCAAAACTACAAATCCATGAGCAAATCCACGTGGTATAAAAAACTGTTTTTTATTATCAGCACTCAAACGGATACTGTACCACTCGCCATAAGTATTAGATCCTTCTCTGATGTCCACAGCTACATCTAGCACTTCCCCTTGTACGACTCTAACCAATTTACACTGATCATGTGGCGGCAATTGATA
>CAZOHX010000429.1:0-3397 GCA_964579315.1 uncultured Saprospiraceae bacterium | reverse complement strand
TGCTCCGTTTTTTATTCGACAAGCCCTACATAAGACATTCTTAAAAGTAGATGAAAAAGGAGCGGAAGGAGCTGCGGTCACACTTATTGGAATTGCAACAGGAGAGAGTAGCTTAGGTATGATATTCGATAAACCATTCATGATTGTTTTGAAAAATCATAAAACGGATAGTTATCTTTTTATGGCTAAGATTGGAGAACCGAAGATTGGAGAGTGATGTACTCTTGTAAATAAAATGTAGGGTGGTCACAGCTACTTCTTTGGGTAGGAGATCATCTAATCCAATACTGATTTCTGTGAAAAAAGTCTATGTTCATCTTGAATTACAGAGTCATTTTTCAAAATTAAAGGGTCATTTTCTATTTACAAACAATTATTACAAATTTTCACCAGCAGCAACTTTCCATTCAAACCATGCTTGATTATAAAGGCTTACGGCTTCCAAATAATCAACTTGCGATTGTAGAAAAAATTGTTGGGATTGAAATACTTCAAATGGCTTTGCCGTTCCTAATTTTTGTCGTTGAATACTTTGATTTAAGGCTTCGGCGGATAACTCTACGGACTCTTTTGCGATTTCAATTTGCTCTTTTCCTGATTTTAATTTGGTTTTTGCCGATTCCAATGCTTTATTAAACTGGGTTTTATTTTTCTCGATTTCAATTTCTTCAATTTTGATAAGACTTTGATATTTTTTATTATCTCCGTTATAGATTAAAGCTCCTAGGGGAATTTTCCAAAACAATCGTGCATTAAGTCTTTGAGTTGGATATAATTTTTGGGGATTGGGATAAGTGATGGGATCAATAGGTACTACATCGTTTTGTAGTCTTCCATTGTAGGCTATATCTGTTCCAAATTGAAAATTGGGGATAAGAAGCCCTTTGGTATAAATATTCTTTTTAACTTCTAGTTCATCAATATTTAGCTTGATTTTTTTAATTTCTGGTCGATTTTCAATGTCTTGTATTTCTAAATTAGTAGGGTATTCTAATGGAGTTAATTGGTTTTCAATGGCTATTAATTTTGTATTTTGCTCCAAATTTAATAGGGCTAAAAGTTTTGAAGATGCCAATTGAGCATCATTTTTAGCTTGTAGCATCTTAATTTTGAGATGATTTCGATTGCTTTTTGCCAATAGCAATTCGGATTGGTATCTTAAGCCTGCCACAACTTGAATTTCTAATTCTTGTACTAATGAATCTGATTGGCCTACAAGATTTTTAAAAGCATCAAAATGAAGTTGTGCTTTGATTAAATCGTAATAGGCATTGATAGATTGTAGAATTGCTTTATTTTTTTCAATTTGAGTTTCATAAATAGTCGCTTTATTACGTATTTTTGATGCTTTACTGGCATAAATCCCCTTGGCAATATCCCATTGCATATTTAAACCAAGCCCCATCCAGAAATTATCACGATTGACATCTAAAAAGTATTTCCCATTACTATTCATCACGGATCCAGCCAGTTGATGGGATTGAAAACCTGCTTCAATATTGGGCAACCACCATTCTTTCGCTTTTAAAACATCGGCGTATGCAAGATTTTGTCTTTCTTCATATTGCTGAATAGTCAAATTGTTGGCTCCTGCCAATTTCATGACTTTTTCAAGTGAAATAGGTAATTCGTTTTGAGCACCAAGTGGAGTCAAAATAGAAATGAATAGTAGGATTATCCCATTCAACTTTATATTTTTATATTTTTTCATAATTTGAAATCTATTATTTTTGATTCTTTCTCCATGTGATTTGGCAAAAAACATTATTTTTTAACTGCATTCACTTTTTGACCTGGTTTTACCAAGCCTTTCCCTTTGGTAATGAGTAAAGTGTTTTTAGATATTTCGGGATTGAGTACTTCATAATATTCAGCGTCAGAAAGTCCTATTTTAACTGGAATACGTTTCACTGTATTTTGATCTACTTGTAAAACATAGGTTTCATTTTGATAACGAATTTTAGTTTGTACAGGCAAGGATAAAATATTTTTACGACTTCCGACTTGTAATAAAGCTTTGGCATACATTCCAGAAATGATTTTTCCATCTTGATTGGGTATATCAATTTCAACTTGCATCGTTTTTGAATTTTGATCCAATACGCCTGAAGTTCTACTGACTTTAGCATGATATACTTTTCCTGATAATTCGGGAAAAGTAATCTCTGTATCCATCCCTTTTTTTATAGAAACTGCATCAGATTCGGGTACTGGCAACATCAATCGAATAAGATTTGTTTCTTGAATTTCGACAATGGGTTGTGGATTGCTTTGATTTAATCCATTTTGAAGTAATGTGCCTTTATCTACAAATCGTTGGGTAATGATTCCACTAAATGGTGCTACAATATTCAAAAAGGAAAATCTTTTTTTAGCCGTAGCTAATTTTTGAGCCAAACCTTCATTCATTTTTATTTGTGCTTCAATCAAAGCTTTTTTATTGGTAATCATGGCTTGAGCTTCCGCATTTTTTGCTTTTGCCGATTCTACATCTACAATGGTGGTCAGTTGTGGTGTAGATTCAAAAACTTGGGATAATCTTTTAGCAATAGATGCCAATCCAGTAGCATTGGCTTGGGCTGCAATCAATTCTGCTTCTTTAATTTTCAAATTTGCTTGTCCTACGGCAAGAGCAGATTGTGCATTGGCTACCAATTCTTCTATTTTGGGATTTGCAATCCTAGCTATAATTTGTCCTTTTGAAACTTTATCTCCAATATCTTTATTTATTTGGGTTATGATTCCGCTTTCCATCGGATATACCATGACGGTTTGATTGGCTTTTGCAGTTCCAGTCACAAGGACTTTCGCATTGAATGAACGTGCTATGGGTTGTACTACTTCAACGGTTTGAATTTTGGTATTTGTTGTAGAAGTAGAAGTGTTTTGATTGGAGTCAGCTTCTTTTTTATTGCAAGAAACCATTAGTCCAAATAAGGCTATAAATACCCATATATTTTTCATAGTTATTAATTTTATCATTAGTTTATTTTTTTTGCAATGAGAGAATAAAAAATTGGGATGATATATAAGGTAAGAAACATTGCCATGAATGTTCCGCCAATAACCGCTATGGCGAGTGGTACATTTGATTCAGAACCAGGACTTGTTGCCAAAGCAGTAGGTAATAATCCTAAGATTGTAGTAGAAGCCGTCATTAATACGGGGCGAAAACGATCACTTGAACCTACAAGGATGGCATCCATTTTTGATTTTCCATCTATAATTAGATCATTGATTCTATCGACAAGAATATTTCCGTAAGAAACCGAGATTCCTACCATCATGATGATCCCCATAATGGATTGAATACTCAAATAAGTGCCAGATAGCCACATCAATAAAGCAATGCCAATGATTCCAAAAGGAAAGGCTAAAACGATTATAAATGGTAATC
>CAZOHX010000428.1:0-3411 GCA_964579315.1 uncultured Saprospiraceae bacterium | reverse complement strand
ATTTTAATTTGGGGAGGTATTCTAACACTTTTAATTTCACTAGACAATCTATATTCTCTTCTTCAATTTCTAGTTGTGAAGGACTTGAAAAATTGGAAACCATTGGTGGAGATTTTTCTGTTATTGGAACTAATTTACAAGATTTTTCAGAACTGACAAGCCTCCAATCAATAGGAGGTGGGATGAAACTTATTTCGTCTAGAATTAAGAATTTTTCTGGATTGGAGAAAATTGACCATTTAAATTTTTTACAACTTGGAGTTAGTGGAAGTTATCAAGACGATGCAGGTTATTTTCTAATTGGTCAATTGAGATTGATTAATTTTGAAGGGCTTAATAGTCTAAAAAGAATTGATGGTCCTTTTGATGTGATTGCATCTGATCAATTAATTAACTTTCAAGGGCTAGAAAAATTAGAATATGTCAAAAGAATGCATCTTTTTGCAAATTCTAGATTGGAAAATTTTGATGGTTTATCGTCATTAAAAATAATTGATGGAGATTTTAAGGTGAGTGACGAATTACCTCCTTATATTCATAATTATTACTATTTCAATCATGTACTATCCAAGTACAATCCATCTTTTGTCTATGGAAATCCGCAACTAAGCAGTTTTGATGGATTAAACGCTTTAGAAACAATAAAGGGAAAGTTGATCGTTACAAGAGAAAATAAAATCACTACGTTTCAAGGCATTTCCACTTTAAAAGAATTAGGTGCGTTAAGTGTTTCTAGCTCAAATATTTTAAATTTAGATGGTTTAGAGTCTATTAAAAAACTAAAATCTTTAGATATTTGGACAGATGTTTATTCGATTAGTGACTCTGTTTCTAATAAAGTGAAAATTCAAAATATAAATGGATTAGCTAATTTAGATACTATCGTTGAGTCTTTGAATCTGAAAAATCTTAACTACTTAGAGAGCTTACAAGGACTAAATCATCTTAAATATATTGGAGGAAATCTTGATATTCAAAAATTAGATACAATTGTGAATTTCGAAGGTCTCAATAATTTGAATCGAGTTGAAGGCGATTTATTCATAGGGGATCATCCTTATGTTCCTTCATGGGGTCCTTCTTCTGGTCCTCAACTTATTAAATTAGATTTTAATGGAAATAGTTCTTTGGAATCTTTACAGGGTTTAGATCAGTTAGAATACATAGGTGGTAGGCTCCAAATAGAATTTTGTCCAAATCTTAAATCATTGGATGGTATTGAAAGTCTAACTCATGTTTCGTCATTAAAATTAGGGATGAAAAGGAAGTGGCTTGATGAAGCTATTTCTTATTTTGGAAATGACAATTTGTCTAGCCTAAAAGCGTTGGACAATGTCACTATTGATAATAGTCTTATTCTTTTAGGAAATAATAGTTTGACAAGTCTTGAAGGAATACATGTTGCCCCAAATTTAGAAAATGTAATGATTTCTAGTAATGAACAATTAAGTGATATTTCAAATTTAATGGGTTTAAAGGACGTAAGTGGTGACATGATTATAGGTGGAGTTATAAATAATGAAAATTGGGGAAGTAAAGAGAAGGAATCACGATATATCGGAAATGGAATTTCAAGTTTAAAGGGATTGGACTCACTGACACACGTAAAATCATTGAGTATTCAAGGCAATTTGCTTTTGACAGATTTAAAATCCTTAGAAAATTTGGATACTGTGGATGAATTCGTACATATAACGAGAAATTCAAGTTTATCAGACTGCAATATTGAAGTACTTTGTAATTGGGCGGATTCTACAAGTATTTGGATTTCAAATAATACGGTAGGGTGTAATAGTACAGATGAGATTGATTGCGATAATATTACCACTCCAGGAGGTGAATTTTCTCTCCACATCCCCATAGCTGGTACTTACAAAAAAGATTTCATCATAGTAAATTACGTAGATTGGAAAGATCAAGGCTTTCAAGATGCCAACTGTGGTACGAAAACCTATGATGGACATCAAGGTACAGATTTTTCCTTACCAAGTTTCGAAGCGATGGATGAGGGAGTAGATGTAATGGCTGCTGATTCAGGAACAGTCATTGCCATTCACGATGGAGAATTTGATAGAAATACAGAATGGAATGTGCCCCTTGGATTGGGGAATTATGTAGGAATCGAACACAATGGAAAAATCAATACGTATTATGGTCACTTGAAAAAGAATTCATTGGAAGTGGCTGTTGGAGATAAAGTAATCGCAGGGCAAAAACTTGGAGAAGTAGGAAGTTCTGGAAATTCAACAGGACCGCATCTCCACTTTGAAATGTGGTATGATTCTACCCAAGTGATTGATCCTTTTCATGGCTCTTGTGGAAATCCAGATACGTATTGGGAAGATGAATTACCCTATGATGATGCTTTCTCCGTTTGGGAAACTGGTTTTTTGGATTTTAATCCTACCTTAGTTGAATTGATGGAGCGACCTGAGCCACCTCATGAAGGCAATCGATTTTTCAGAGATTTAGCCGTAGAAGATGCAAAGATTACTCACTGGGAATTGATGCAGGGATTGAGAAAAGGGGATATTGTGAAGTACGTTTGGTTGACACCTGACGGAACGGAATGGTTTAATTTTGATTATGAAATCGATCAAGATTATTGGCATTATCATGGGTGGGCATATATTGATTTGAATAATACTTTACCGCTTGGAGATTGGTCTTGCAATTTTTATGTAAATGATAGTTTGGTGGGTGAATATCCTTTTGTGGTGGATGTTTGGGCTGCTTCGGATGATATTGCTCAAAATGAAATAACTTGGTATGTATCTCCAAATGGTTGGACTTTCAATGCTACTCAAGAAGGAATTGATAATATTGCTATTTGGACGATTGATGGGAAGCAAGTATATAATCAAAACGATATTCACTCTAATAGGGTAGAAGTTCCAGTAACTGTTGCTAAGGGATTGTATTTCGCTCAAATTCAATTGGATAATGGGAAACTGGTGTCTTTGAAAATTGTGAAATAGAAGATGAGGTGGAGTTGGGTATAAAAATGAAGTTTTGTCTGGAAATCTAACTTCTGCAATTTTATTGAGTTGTCTTTCAAAACAGGGAGAAGTTGAGTCAGAATTGCCAATGCAATTCTTGGGTGATGAGTTGAGTTTCTATGCTGATATTTTTTTTATAATAGTCCGTTAGAAAAACTTGTTCAGCGAAAAAGGAATATGAAAAGTATGTAACCCCAACGGGCCCAACGGGGTTTACCAAAACTAACCCCGAATGAGAATTCGGGGTCAAAAATGTAGCACAATAGCGAACAACATAGCAAGTCCCGATGGAGTCTTTCAACGAAGAAGAAGGGATAATTTGAAGATTTTATGAGAAAAAACTCGTTTTTGATGACTTTGCTTCAAATTATTTCTTATACGAGGGAAAGACGCAGGCGGGGCAGGTTATGTT
>CAZOHX010000427.1:0-3422 GCA_964579315.1 uncultured Saprospiraceae bacterium | reverse complement strand
GGGGCGTGCGGGTTCAAGTCCCGCTCCGGGTACCAATGGAACTTTTTGCAATCGTGCAATTGGTTCCATTTTTTTGTTGTAAATATATTTTCTCAAAAAGAACTATTTTTATGACAAAAGTCACAATTCTTAAAAACCAAAATCATCATTCGAACCCTAGAATATATGTAATTTAGTCTTATAAAAAATTAGTTAATCATTGAGGATTTATTCTCAATTCAAAAATCTAACAATTATGAAGACGAATGAAAAAGTAGGTAATATCATGACTAAAAATGTGATTAGTATTCACGCTGATGATAGTTTGAAAATTATAGATGAAACTTTCAGAAAACACAAATTTCATCATATCCCCGTACTAGAACATGGTAAATTGGTAGGCATTATAAGTAAATCTGATTTGCTACAATTGTTATCAATTCGTGATCAATATACCAAGGCGGAGTTTGATAAAATTAAGACTAGAAATATCATGACAACAAAGATATTGACTTTAGAACCAGATGACCATGTAGGCTTGGCTGCAGATATATTTACAACTAATTTTTTCCACTGTATTCCAATCACGTCAGATGGTGTACTGGTTGGAATTGTAACAACTCATGACTTATTAAAGCATGCTTTTTCAGAATAGGTAAGAAAAAATATGACTAGCCGTGATTTATCGTCTAGTCATATTTTTTTTAATGTTTTTTTTTTAGAAAAATAGATTATTTGATAAATCGTAGCACTTCCTTATCATTTACATTTATAAAATAAATACCCTTACTCAGTCTATTAATTTGAATCTGATTATTATCTAAATAACCTTGTTGTTGTAATTTACCTTGGGTATCAAAAATCATATATTTTGAAAAGGGTTTTACATTTTTAATGGTAACCATATCCACAGAAGGGTTAGGATATATAGACAATTCATTTGATTCTAAATCATCTGTTTTAGAAGAAATATCTAATGGCATTTTAGATACTTTACCACCTCCATATTGTGAAATGTACAATTCATTATCAGAAATGGCTAAAGAAATCGGACCATTTAGATTTTTTACAACTACTTTTACTTTACTGTTTTCTTTTACAATATTTTTTGTCTTAACCAAATTATTTTTATAATCAGCAACATATAAATCATCTCCATGTATAAGTAAACCGATGGGTTGACCAAGATTACCAATGACCGTGGTTGGTGAAGGATTTTCATCTGTGATATTGATTTTAGAAACACGTTCAGCTTCAGAAATATATAAATCATCTCCATGAAGCACCACGTCATATGAAAAAGTTAAATTATCAATAATCGTAGTCGCAGATTTGGTCACTAAATTCAACTTTATGATTTCGTTGCCATCTCTCGTCGCAATGTATAAATCATCCCCGTGCAAGGCAAAGCCTACGGGTGCAGTGTCCAAATCAGTTATATATTTTGCTTTTATGTATTCTAAAGAGAGATCTGCTACCGTAACAACATTATCTTTCCTTTGACCAATATATAAAAGGCTATCTTTTAAAATTAATCCAGATGCTCCTCCTAGTTTATCAACGACAGTTGTCGTTCCGTTAGATGGATTAGTTATATCAAGTTTTAAAATTTGATCATTACCATTTTCAGCAATATATAAATCATTGCCTTCAATAATGATTCCCCATGGGTTGGATAAGTTGGTTACTACGTCCGTCAACTGAGCTGTAGTAGTAAAACTAGATAGAAGTAAGTAAATAAAAAAGGTATAGAAAATGTTTTTCATTTCAAAAATGTTAAATGTGACAAAAATTAAAATATTTTATCCTGTGAAAATAAGAAAATTTATCATGAACTTTGAAAATCGAATAAAAAATATCATAAAATCATAGCATATCATAAATACTGCCCTTATCTTTGGGTTTTAAATTGAACATAATACTACAAATAATGAATAAAGCATTGAAAGAATTGTGGGGAAATCTAGGAATGAAATATCAATCTCATCCTTGGCATGGTATAGCGATTGGAGAAAATACGCCTAAATGTGTGATGTCATTTATTGAAATGACACCACATGATTCTGTAAAATATGAAATAGATAAGGCTTCTGGATTTTTGAAGGTCGATCGACCACAAAAATTTTCAAATATTGTTCCCGCACTTTATGGTTTTCTTCCTCAGACTTATTGTGCCGAAGAAGTGGCAAATTATTGTATGGAGAAAAGTGGTAGAGAAAATATTATTGGAGATGGTGATCCTTTAGATATCTGCGTATTGACAGAGCGAAATATCACACATGGAAATATTTTAGTTCCTGCGATTCCTATCGGTGGAATTAGAATGATAGATGACGGAGAAGCCGATGATAAAATCATTGCTGTTTTGAAAGGGGATGAAGCTTATGATTGGAAAACTTTGACGGATTGTCCTGCTTCAATTATCAATAGAATTCGACATTATTTCTTGACTTATAAAACAATTCCAGGTGAATCTGTAAATCGGGTAGAAATTGCTGCAATCTACGGTAGAGAAGAAGCACATGAAGTGATTCGGCGTTCTCAAAAGGATTATGCAACACATTTTGGCGGAATTCAAAACAATTTGAATAAGGCAACTGTTGAATTAATAAAATCTCAACAACAGGAAGAAGTAAAATAATTTGAAATTATAAAACAAACTAAAAAATGGCAATTAAAATAACAGATGAGTGTATCAATTGTGGTGCATGTGAGCCTGAATGTCCCAATAATGCAATTTATGAGCCAGATGTTGAATGGAAGATGTCGGATGGTACAAAATTAGATGATGATACCGATCATCCACCAGTATCCGATGAATTTTACTTTATTATCGCAGATAAATGTACTGAATGTAAGGGTTTTCATGATGAACCTCAATGTGCAGCAGTTTGTCCTGTGGATTGTTGTGTTCCAGATGAAACACATGTCGAATCAGAAGAAGCTTTATTGGCAAAGAAAGCGGCCTTACATAAAGAAGATTAATAGATAATTTATTTTAAAGCAAAAATAATATTTTCAATCCGAGTATCCTTAATCATGGTATTAATTTGGTCTTTAAAAGAGACGAAAAAATGATGCAATTGACAAGGATTTTCATTGCTGCATTTATCAAGACCAAGAATGCACATATCAAAAATATTTTTACCTTCAGAGCAAATAATGATATCTAGAAGTGTGTGTTCCATATTTTCAGGAGTTAAGAAAAAACCACCATGTCGTCCCTTTGTTGAAGATATCAAAGCTTCTTTTGTAAGTTTTTGCAATATTTTACTCAAAAATTGTTTGGGAATATCCAAATCATTGGCAATATCAATTGCACGATACTTTATGTCTTCTTTTTGGTGTTCTGCGAGGTAGAGCACTGTACGAATGGCATATTTTGTCGAATTTGTAAACATAAAATTAAGCGTTATTCAAAAAAAGAAAAATATGATTTTCCG
>CAZOHX010000426.1:0-3427 GCA_964579315.1 uncultured Saprospiraceae bacterium | reverse complement strand
CATATTGATGTATTATTTTTTCATTCACCATTTTCTCCAGACGAAATCAATGATGATGTTTGGGAAGGCGTTGAAGCAGTAAAAAAAGCAGGGAAAGTAAGATTTGTTGGGCATTCAATATCCATGTTTCATCAAACAGAAGACATGGCAAGATTGTGGGCAAAAGAAGGAAAAATTGATTTAGTGCAAGTCGTTTTAAGTTTAATGAATAGAGAATCACAGCAATTAATCAATGAATTGGCAGAATATCCAGTAGGAGTCGTTGCCCGTGAATGTTTAGCCAATGGATTTCTAGCAGGAGTATTTACAAAAGATACCGTTTTTAAAGAAGGAACATTAAATGCAAGGTATTCACGAGAAGAGTTAGCAGAAAGAATTGATCAAGTAGAAAAATTTAAATTCTTGTTAAGAAATGACATTACCAATATGCCCCAAGCAGCCCTACGTTGGGTTTTGGATCAAAATGGTGTTTCAACGGTATTATCAGGAGCAAAAAATATATTTGAATTGGAAGGTGCAGTTTCTGCATCAGATGCAAATCCATTTACGGAAGAAGAATTGGCTTTGGCAAAGAAACTTTTGACAAAGGATTTTGAAGCAGCTTAGGTGAGAATGATTGAATTTCTGAAAGATTGAAATTAGAAATTTAAAAAAGTATTCAATATTGTCGGAATCAGGATTTTCAAAATTTCAGGATTTTCAGGATTTTAATTTTAGTAAAAAAGATGCATTTAGTTTTTAATTCAGTAATCGTTAGGATAGGAACAAGTAAGAACAGCATTCAATAATTCATTCAATAATTCAAAAAAGTATGGGAGCATTTTTAGGAATCTTATTTCACGCCATAGGCGGATTTGCAGCGGGATCATTTTATATTCCGATGAATTTTGTAAAAAATTGGACATGGGAGACCGCTTGGTCTGTCTTGGGTTTTGCTGCTTGGTTACTTGCCCCTTGGGTGATAGCATATCTGACGACACCAGATTTGATTCATGTTTTGACATCAGCTGATTCAGAGACACTGATGTACACTTTTTTGTTTGGAATGGCATGGGGCGTAGGTGGATTGACCTTTGGAATGTCTATGAGATACTTAGGACTTTCGTTAGGTATGGCGGTTGCCCTTGGATTTACGGCTGCATTTGGGACTTTAGTTCCGCCTATATTAGATGGAAGTATTGGAGAAAAATTTACTACAACGGGAGGATTATTAACCATGGCTGGAATTTTTACAGTTTTGATAGGAATTGCATTTATAGGGAAAGCGGGTATGTCAAAAGAGAAAGATTTGGCTTTAGGGAATCAAGAAAATGCGATCAAAGAGTTTAATTTGATAAAAGGACTAGGAGTGGCCATATTTTCAGGCATATTAAGTGCTAGTTTTTCCTTTGGATTGACTGCAGGAGCACCAATTGCGAAATTATCAGAAGCAGCAGGTACCAATCCACGATTTGTAAATAATGCAATTTTAGTTGTCATTCTTTTAGGTGGAATTTTATCGAATTATATTTGGACCATGTATATGAGTGCGAAAAAAGGTACCTTTTCAGAATTTACAACCAATACGAAAGAAATAGAAGGAAAGATTGTGAATATTCCTTTAGGTAAGAACTATATTTTTGCGGCACTTGGTGGAATCACCTGGTATTTTCAATTCTTCTTTTATGGAATGGGCGCTACCTATTTGAGTGAAAAATTCGGTTTTGCGAGTTGGTCATTACACATGGGATTTATCATTTTATTTAGCACTCTATGGGGGATTTATTTTAAAGAATGGAAAGGCATTTCATCTTCGACTAAGCGTATTTTGACATTTGGAATGATTATTTTATTGGTTTCTTTTGTGATGATTGGGTATGGTAGTTATTTGGAAGGCCATTAAAATATGTTTTTTAATACATGAAAGTAAATTCATCTATAATTTGATGAAAGAATGCCCATTTTTTGTCAATTCCCGTATAGATGCTTATGTTTACCAAAAAAAAATAACATGATCAACATCGCCCTTATATCTCACGATGGGAAAAAGCCAGAAATGGTATCATTTGTAGCTAGAAACAAAGATTTTTTTAAAAAATGTAATATTTTCGCTACAGGAACAACGGGTAAACACATCCAAGACGAAGGCGTAAAGACCACAAGACTACTTTCAGGACCAGTAGGAGGGGATGCTCAAATTGCTGCCATGATTGCTGAAGGGAAGATTGATTTAGTTATCTTTTTTAGAGATCCAATGGGTAAACATCCACACGAACCCGATGTGCAAATGTTGATGCGTCTTTGTGATGTACATAATGTGCCTTTAGCAACAAATCCCAAAGCAGGAAAATACCTACTTTTAGGGGTTCAATGTAGTCAAGAAAATGAAATTTCATAGATTATTTCGCACGAGACAGAAAAAAACAAACAAATGAAAAATATTTTTATTATAATTTTTCTTACGGTTTCAGTTTTGGCATATTCCCAAAAAGGAGAACGCATGGAATTGTATAATTATAACAATCCAAGCAAGAACGATCCTGCCTTATACATCAATATGGCAAAAAAAGTCAAAGCGACAGGAGCCGCAATCCTGATTTGTCCAGGTGGCGGATATGTGATGGAAGCCTTTGACCATGAAGGCGATCAAATCGCAGATTGGTTCAATGAACACGGAGTACATGCTTTTATTTTAAAATATTCTCTTGGAAAATTTGATGGTTCAGGAAGTAAACACCCTGATATGATGCATGATGTGAAACGGGCTTTTAGAATCATTCGTGCCAATGCAAAAAAATGGAAAATCGACCCCAATAAGATTGGTGTGATGGGCTTTTCTGCTGGAGGTCATTTAGCATCTACATTGGCTACGCATTTTGATGATGGAAATCCAGAAAGTGACGATGACATTGAAAAAATGAGTTGTTTGCCAAATTTTTGTATTCTTGCTTATCCAGTTATCATGATGAAGGGAGAATATACCCATTGGGGATCTCGTCGATTTTTATTAGGACCAACACCTACCAAATCAGATGTAGATTTGCTTTCAAATGATGAACATGTGAGTGAGTTGACACCACCTACATTTCTTTTTGCAACCAGTGATGATAATGTGGTACCTGTTCAAAATACCATCCATTATTATTTAGCTTTGCGAAAATATGGAATTCCTTGTGAGATGCATATTTTTGAACATGGAAAACATGGAGTTGGTTTAGCTCAAGATGATAAGACTTTGCATCAATGGGTGGGATTATTGGAAGATTGGCTGGTACGCTGGAAAGTTTTTTAGGACATCACATTTATCATTTATCTTTTTTTGACAAATCAATAGATTAAAATTACTACAAAATGAATGAATCTACATTTAAATTACGACCAGCTGATGAATATATTGAACTTATAAAATTATTGAAATTAAAACAAATTGCCCAAACGGGTGGTCATG
>CAZOHX010000425.1:0-3440 GCA_964579315.1 uncultured Saprospiraceae bacterium | reverse complement strand
TCCACAACCGCATGTGGAAAAACATTATAAAACAATCATAACATGTTGATAAACAATAATAATAAATTCGGTGGATAATTGTTAACAATCGTTAACCAATGATTAACGATTGACGTCTTACGACTCATATACAAGAGGCGCATCATAAAAGGCAGTAAGGCTGGGGATTAAGTTCGTTAAATTGGTCTTTTCATAATACCCGTATGCAGGGTGAAGGCGGTCTGATGAAAAAATGTCTTGTACTTAATGATAATAATGATTCGCGTGAACGTATGCGTGATTTTCTGTCAACTTATGACTTTGAGATTGACCTCGTGTCTGATGGCGAAGAGGCTCTGACTTTGTGTGAGCGTAATATGCCCGATGTTATTGTTGTGGATGACAATATGTCCAAAATGGGAGGTCTGCAATTTCTTGAACGGTTATCGGTTTTGCGGCGCGCGCGCTACAGTGAGGAACCGGTGATCCTGCTGTGTCTCGACTCAACAGATGTTGAGAAGATGGGCAAAGCTCTGTGGAGTGGTGCTACTGAATGTCTGATGAAACCCTTTGATGCAGATATACTGGACTTTAAATTGCAACAATCCGGTGCGATTTAGGGCAGGTTTGTGCAGTTGGCCCGGGTTTTGCTGGGTAAGGCGTTATCATGAGTAATTTAAGTGCAATAACCGACAGAAATACTGTTGCAATCCAGCCGCGGATTGAAGCCGCGCTTACGCGTGCGAGCCGGGCAACGGGGGTGGATTTCAAGTATCTGGTGGATACGGCCCTGCGCGAGAGTAATCTAAAAACTGGTGTAAAATCAAAGGCTTCAAGTGCAACTGGTCTGTTTCAGTTTATTGATGAAACCTGGCTGTCGACACTCAAGGAGTTTGGTCCCAAATTTGGTTTGCAGCGATATTCCGATGCCATAGAAAAAACGGCCTCAGGTCGGCACATTGTTTCCAGCCCTGCCCTCAACAGGGAAATTCTTGCCCTGCGCACCAATCCGGAAATATCTGCCATGATGGCTGGTGCGTATGCGGGTAAAAGTGCCGCTTATCTCAAAGAACTGCTGGGGCGTGAGCCGCGGCAGGGCGAAGTCTATATTACGCATTTTCTCGGATTGAAAGGCGGCGGCGAACTGGTTGCCGCGGCATCGCAAAGACCTGATATCAGTGCCGCCGGCATGTTCCCCCAGGCGGCAAGATCTAATCCGTCTATTTTCTATAACAAAAGCTCTTTCTTTTATATCCCAAATTTTTTCAATAAATTTAGATACCAAGTTTTTTGGAGATTGAATCTTTAATGTATACAGTAAAGATTCAATGAATTTTTCAAAAATATATTTCTCTGGATTTATATGTTCTTTGTACCCAAATGTATTTTCTAGTCTTTCTAATTTAGATGTAATTACAACAGCTATAAAAATTTCATTATAGATATATTTACGAATCTGCGAAGAAAAAACAATATTTTCTTTATCATCTATTTTATTTGCATATGGTAATAAATGTTCTAAATCTTTATTTTGTTTCACAAAACTATCTGGGAAAATAGATATCATAAAATCTTGAGTGTTGATATCAAAACTAAAATTCTTTAAAAATTCAAAAATACTTTCTTTATATCTATCTATATAAAAACTTAAAAACTCTGCTATAAACATAGATACTCTTATCTCTTCATCATTTAGATTAAATCCATTAGAGGGATAAACTATCCATATAAGTCTGTTTTGATATTTCACGCACCGACCACCATCTAGCATTGAAGTATCAATATATTCATAAGTCGAATTACCAAGATGAGTAATTCTATTAAATTTGTTGGGAAAACTAGATTCAACTAATTCATAAATATTGTCTTGATATTTTTCATAAAGGTGTTTGTGGTAAAAATCACTCCAAGAATGAGTAACAAACATCATTAAATCAGGTTGTTGACCCATTATCGTAAATGATTCATTTTCATAATAAACTGCAAAGCTATCAAGTGCATCCATTTGCATAGGGTTATTATTGTGCAAAGATTGTCTTTTTTCTGCTTCTAAATATTGCCAAAGTGTTGTATTGTTATCTGACTCTTTTTCGCTAAGTAACTCCAAAATAGGTTTTATATCTAAAAAGTTGTAAATAAAAATATTTTTTTCTTTCCAATCCTTTGCAAAACCTAACATATAGTTTAAAGTTAGTTCTTCAAAAATAATCATAATTTTAATTTCAGACATATCAATAGGTGTTTGATTCATGTTAACCATATGTTTTTCTCTCTCTAAACGAAACATAAAAAGCTTATCTACCAATTTCATTTTTTCTAACTCTTCAAATGATTTCTGTGCAATATCATCTAGAGAATTTTGTAAATTATTTGAATGAGGAATGAATTTAAACAAAACAACTTTATCTGAGTCAATTTGAGCTAATGTATCAAAATATTTTGAATGAATATTTCTTGACATATCCATTAATCCATCTAGTCTATGTGGAGGACTGAAAAAATATGAAAGCATCTTCATCATTCTTTGAAACATAGAATTATTTATTCTATCCATGTATTGCAATTTTTCATCATATATTATTTTTGATGTTAAGCTATAGATAGTTTCTATGTGTGATTCAAATGGAATAGTAAAAAACTTATTGTCAATCTTTGTATATAATCCATTAAAATTATTTATACCCATTTCATAAAAATATATAGAGTCTTTTAAGTCTGTATCATCAGTTTCTAATTGAGGAATTTTGACATTGTTAACACTATCATCAATGCCAAAATCAAACATTTTTTCTGTTTCTGTTAAAGGAGGTATTTTTTGGGAGTTATGCAGGTGCTTTATATTTACACTATCAACTTCAAAAAAAGATTTATATTTATTAAAAAACTCTAAGCTTGGTATATACATGGAAGTAGTTTCAGACTGAGCCTCGTAGTCAATACTCAAATTAGTTAAAATATCTGTTTGTCGTTGTAATGAAAATAAAAATTCAGATTTAATATTATTTAATTCTTCAATATTTACTGAAAAAATAATTTCATGAAATTGTTTTAAGGCTTCGTAAGGTCGTTCAAGTGATCCATAAAAGAAATAATACTTTTCCCCATCTAAAAAAAGCGGTATTAATTTAGTTTGTTTAAATGGTTCAAAATCTTCCATCATTAAAAAATGATTAGAATATTTTTGCTCAAACCAAAATATAAATTCTTCAAACTCTTCTCTTGTTAATATTTTATTTGAAAATTTCTCTTCATTAATTGATATAAGAGTATGAATAAGTAACTCATATCTAATCCCAAATTTCTGATTTGAAGGATGAACCATAGAAACAATTAACCATTGGTAAAACTCTTTTTTGTTGTATTGAGTAAATTGTTCTATTAATTCATTCTGCAAGACAAGTTCCTTTTGTATTTATAACGGTGGCGCGGGTGAGTGACTGCAATCATTGAAAATTGTATTT
>CAZOHX010000424.1:0-3444 GCA_964579315.1 uncultured Saprospiraceae bacterium | reverse complement strand
ACTTTTACGATAGCATCATGCACATAAAGGTCATTGATGGCATCTTGATTAATTTCTGCAAAAAAGGGTAGTGCTTTAGTTAGAATCACATAAGGTGGTCGTGCGTTTTCTCCTGCTTCGATGTATCCTTCGACGACAATTTCGTCAATATTAGCTGCTGCTTCAGGCACGAATTCTTCTTCGCAAGAAAAGAAGAAGAGAGTGGATAATAATATAAAAAATATTTTTTTCATTTCAATAATTGTAAATAATGGATGACAAATTTTAAAAAATGGTTTATTTAAATTTAAAATTCCAAGTAATTGATGGAATGATAGGAAAAATCGTGACTTTATAGCCTGTTGCTTTGGCAGAACCCGTAGTTAGGTCGGATTCAAAATTATAATAAGTAAAAAATGGATTTTTTCGATTATAGGCATTGTAAATGGCAAAAACCCAAGAAGACTTAAATCGTTTTTTTTGCTCTGGATGACGAGTATAGGTAGCGGATAAATCTATACGGTGATAGGGATCCAATCTCGCACTATTTCTAGGTCCATAATGGGTATTTATAGAATTTTCAATAAAATATAGTCCTGTGATAGGTGTATAGGCCTTTGCTGTACCATAAATAAATACGGCACTAAAATTCCATTTTTTTGATAATTCATAATTGGTTACAATACTCAAGTCATGGGTTCTATCATAGGTGGATGGAAATACTTCTCCATCGTTTATATCTTTAAAAATTCGTTCTGTTCTTGCCAAGGTGTAACCAATCCACCCTGTAAATTTGCCAGATTTCTTTTTGATAAAAAATTCTGCTCCGTAGGCTCTACCTTTTCCAAAAACAAATTCATCCTCAATATCAACAGCGGGGTCTTGGACATAATTTTCACGATAATCAATTTGATTTTTTAAATCTTTATAATAAACTTCAATCGATGTTTCGTAACTATTGTTTTGTACATTTTGAAAATAACCCAAAGCGTATTGAATTCCTTTTTGTGGTTGGACAATGTCAGTACTTGGTACCCAAACATCAATAGGTAAAGTATTGGCAGAATTACTGACCAAGTGAGCATATTGGTTAGTAAAAGTAAGTCCAGCTTTGATAGATTTAGAATCGTCTATAGAAAATTTACCACTCAATCTAGGTTCTAATCCAGTATAAGTTTTTACAATTTCACCTTTTTCATAAATTTTTGAATTAATTTTTGAAGTAAATGGACCTACTTGTGAAAATAAGGATGCCCGTAGTCCATAATTGAGGGTCAATCTTGGAAAAATTTTAAAATCATCTTCTACATAGATCGCAGCTTCGTGGGCATATTTTGGTTTTGCTCCATTGGTAAATTCTACATCTCCATTGGTTGCATTTCCAATATTTGGGGTGAAGGTATGATACGTATAGTTGATTCCAACTTTTATAGAATGAGCCACATTGGGAAAGAAATCCAAGTCAATTTTAGCATTGTAATCTTCAATTCCAGAATTCACTTTGAGATTAAATTCTGCTTGGCTGGCCTCAAAGCCAAAATCATATTTATTATATATTAAAGAAGTATTGACAAATAATTTATTGGAAAAAAGATGATTCCATCTAGCGGTGGCAGTAGTATTTCCATAAGGCATATGAAAGCCATATTGCCCCTGTTTTGAAGCATAATCAAAAACATCTCTTCCAAAATATCCGCTAAAAAAGATTTTGTCTTTTTCGGAAATTTGGAAATTAGCTTTTGTATTTAAATCATAAAAGAAATAATTGGTACCATTGAAATTGGTGTTTTTCAAGGCAGGTTGGATGAGATCTACGATATAAGTTCTTCGACCAGAAACAATAAAAGAACTTTTATCTTTTTGAATAGGTCCTTCAAGCGTTAATCGAGAAGAAATCGTTCCGATGCCACCCGTTACTGCATATTTTTTGTTATTTCCATCCTTCATCTGGATATCCACCACAGAAGACAAACGACCTCCATATCTGGCAGGCATCCCCCCTTTAATTAAAGTTGTATTTTTTAAAGCATCTGCATTAAAAACTGAGAAAAATCCCATCAAATGACCAGAATTATAAACAACCGCTTCGTCTAGTAGTACCAAATTTTGATCAGGACCGCCTCCACGTACATAAAAACCAGAACTTCCTTCACCTGCGGAGAGTACGCCAGGAAGCAATTGGAGTGCTTTTAATACATCTACCTCACCCATTAATGCGGGCAATTTTTTTATATTTTCTGTGGGTAATGAAACAGTACCCATATCTGTACTGGTTACGTTTTTATCCTTGGCTTCTGCGGTGACAACAACTTCTTGAATTGTGATTCCTTCATCTAAAGAAATATTTAGTTTTTGATTTTCCATTAAATTTAGAACTTCTTTTTTATCAGAAAATCCAAGATAGGAAAATACGATGGTGTGTTGCCCTTCGGGTAAGGTTAAGGAGTAAAAGCCATAGACGTTGGTTACCGTCCCATTGGTTGGATTGGAACTATCATAAACATTGGCACCAATTAAGGTTTCACCAGTGCCATTATCTTTGACATAGCCACTTATTGTAAATGAATTTTGGGCAAAAAGATGGATATTTATAAAAAGAAGTAATGCAGTGGTTATTTTTAAATGCATAAGTTTTAGGTTTTATATTTTCCAAACGCCCTATCGTCTGAATTGTTTTAAATGGTTCATGTTAAAATCTGTTTTAAAAGTATAATCTATTGTTCCAAAAGTTTTGATGATGTGACTAAATATAGGATTCTTGGATATTGCTTAAAATTTAATACTCACTTTGAGATATTTTATTGAAAACTATTCAAAAAAAACATTTCTTTTTTCAATATATCATATTTTTCCCTTATATTTGACACTTTTTGTAACCAAAACTATTAATTGATGAAAAAAATTGCTTTAGTATTTGCGTTAGCTGTAATGACGTTAATTGCATGTAAAAAAGATCCAGATCCTTGTGATGGGATTACCTATTCAGGAAACATTAAATCCATTTTAAATGCACATTGTAATGTGGAAGGTTGTCATGCTGCAGGAGGAAATAATACAGATTACACCGATTGGAAAAATATCAAAGCGGGTGCTTTTCAAAAAAGAGTGCTTGATGTAGGTGATATGCCAAAACCTGCTGCTGTTGAAGCAGGAAAGGTAAAAGCATTAACTGATCAGCAAAAAGCTGATTTGAAGTGTTGGCTGGATGCAGGTGCTCCCAATAACTAGACTTTAATCTATAAAAGTTATAAGAAAGCTTGATTTCGTAGAGAAATCAAGCTTTTTTTTGTCATATTATCTGAATATTAGAACATTATTATATATCTTTCCACTTTAAGTTTTTGGATTGATTAAATTTAAAAAGATAGATCCAAATATTGTATTCAAAGATTCTGAAAAAGATAACTTATTTCATTTAAAATTGCCAAATATGAGAACCTACCACAAATTTTTATTCCTATGTTT
>CAZOHX010000423.1:0-3449 GCA_964579315.1 uncultured Saprospiraceae bacterium | reverse complement strand
CCCAAATATACAACTTTCCAACAACATATCCAAAGCACTACTAATACATTTATTAATCTTAATCGTTCAGGTATGAATTTCAGTTGTTTTAGGAAAACTATGTCCTAATATAAACTGAATATATCGCAAATTAACGTTGTTCTGAACACAGTGAGTCGCAAATGAATGACGTAATGTTTAGTGCCTTGACATCTGGTTGTCCTGTTTTGGTTTGCATACTATAGTTTAGTGTTTTGCTCATTTTTTTTGTATGTATCGTTCCAAAAAAGCATCACAAGCTCGATCAAGCATCTGATATACATTTTCAAATCCATTATCGTCAAGATAAGGATCTGGCACTTTTTGATTCATATCTGGATCTACCATATTCATTATCAAATGTACCTTCGATTTTTCTTCATCAGTAGTGGCAAGTGCCATGATTTTTTGATAATTAGAACTATCCATTGCAAATATTATATCAAACTTTTTCAAATCTGCTGGAACTAATTTTCTGGATTTTTGTAGTATTATATCTGTATTATGACTCAATCCTACTCTTATGGAGCGCGGATCGGGGCGTTCGCCCTCATGCCAACCACTTGTCCCCGCAGAATCTACCTCCCAATCCAATCCTTTTGCTAAAATTTTATCTTTTAAGATGCCTTCTGCCAATGGAGATCTACAAATATTCCCTAAACAAACCATTAGTATTTTCATAATGTACTTTTATTTTATAATTCACAGAAACAATGCCATTCTGGAGCATTTGGAAGGTATATCGTTTTGTCTTATATATATTCCTTACTCCCCTTGTACATAAATTAAAAATTTTGTATCAAAAAAGGCTTCATCAAAAAAAGTTTCCAAAGGAACAACTTCCGTATAATTTCCTTGGGGTAATTCCAATATTTCTTCTTTTAGATTGCCCCCTTTCAACGCAATTATTCCATTGGGCATGATATGACGATCTGTTTTCTTTATCAACTTAAAACTCCATTCAACCAACATGTTTAACTTAGCAACTGCTCTAGTTATTACAAAATCATATTTATGCTTATGCTCTTCTGCTCTCATCTGAATCGCTTTGACATTCTCCAATCCAATGGCTTCAGCTACTTCTTTTACGACTGTAATTTTCTTTCGAGTTCCATCTATCAAGGTAAATTTGGTTGCTGGAAAGATTATTGCCAAGGGAATTCCTGGGAAACCCCCTCCTGTACCCAAATCCATTACTTCTGCTTCTGGATTAAACTTCATAAACTTTGCGATTGCTAAAGAATGGAGCACATGGTGAATATAAAGATTGTCGATATCCTTTCTGGAAATTACATTTATTTTTTGATTCCATTCTGCATAGAGATCTCCCAATTGAGAAAATTGACTAATTTGCTTTTCCGATAAATTCGGAAAATAATGTAAAATTCGTTCCATGAATAGCTTTTTTTTTGCAAAGAAACGAATTGTATTTAAGTAATTGTGATAAAAAACAAAAAACGTTTCCCACAAAATATGGAAAACGTTTTTTGAAAATATAATTTTCAATTATCAATTATACTTACTTTGACCCAGAATTTTGACGACTCCGTCCTTGTGGCTCTAAATAATCTTCGGCACCTGGCTGTTGCAAAATTCCAAATAAAATTTGCTTTGCTCTAAATAATTGAGCTTTCACAGTACCTAATGGAATATCCAATTCTTTAGCAATTTCATCATAAGACAACTCTTCAAAAAATCTTAATTCAATCATCAAACGATACTTATAGTTCAACTTGCCTATGACATTTCTCATCAATGATAACCGTTGCTCTCGGATTACTCTTTGCTCTGGATTGAGCACACTGGAAATAATATTGTGAGAATACTCGCTGGTATTATTCGGCCCAATGGTATCATCAATTGAAAGTAACTTCAATCTCTTCTTCCTAATATGATCAATACAATTGTTAATGGCAATTTTAAACAACCATGTTGAAAATGCATAGTTAGGTGTATAACTATGTAATTTGTGAAATGCTTTTCCGAAGGCTTCTAAAACTAAATCTTCAGCATCTTCATTGTTTTTGACCATTTTGAGCATCAAATGTTTAACGGAGTTGTAATATTTCTCCATTAAAATTGTATAAGCTTTTTGGTCTCCTTCCATAGCGGCAACTACAAATTTGTAGTCGGCTTTGGCTTTTGGCGAAAGTTTGAGTTTCGGCTTGGGTGTAGTAGCTACGTTTACGTCCATTTGTCATTTTTTCCAATTACGATTGAAGGCAAAATAGCGATATAATAAAATATAAAGCTGATGTCTAAAATCGGAATCCATTTTAATAATAGTGATTCATTTAACTTTTTTAAAATAAACCAGTGAATTATCAATATCGACATCATTCTTGCCAGAATTAACAATACCACCAATTTCGTGCCATAAAAAAATAGCACAGCCCCTCCTATATAATGTAAAAAATGCGTTAGAGCATATAAACCCAAAAATGCTTGTATTCTTGGTTTATAACTCGTCCCTGTTGTTGTATGTCTCATCTTTTGCCGATAATAACTCTTCCAAGTCAATTTAGGCTCTGAGTACATAAAAGTTTTCTCATTCAATGCAATTTTAAAATTGCTTTTGTTTATAACATCTTGGATAAATAAATCATCATCCCCTGATGCTATATGTCTGTGTTTTGTAAATCCATCTGCTTTAAAAAATAATTTCTTTTTGTACATTAAATTTCTTCCTACACCCATATACGGTATTCCCGATAAGGCGAAAGAGAAATATTGTACCGCTGTCATAACAGTTTCAAAGCGAATAAATTTGTTTAAAAAACCTTCTCTCTTTAGATAAGGTCCATAGCCCAAGACTATATCAGTGTCATGTGTAAGGAGATTTGTCATCTCTTTTAACCAATATTTTCCTTGGGGTTGACAATCTGCGTCAGTTAATAAAACTGTATCGTATTTTGCCGATAATATTCCTGTTGTCAAAGCTGATTTTTTTCCAACAGCATCTATATTATCATTTTTTATAATGCGAAGATAAGGATTTTTTATTACAAAATCCATTAATACATTCCAGGTGTTGTCCGTAGAATGGTCATCTACCACCAAAATTTCAAATAAACGGTAGTTTTGATTTATTATACGGTCTAAATTTTTTTTTAAATTTTTTGCTTCGTTCTTAGCACAGATGATAATTGTGACAGGAATTTCCGTGTTATTTAGCTGACTTGGTGTTTTATAAAATGCTAATCGCACAAAAATGACCCACCAAAATAAAAATTGGATAAGTGTTGAAAGGATAAATATAATCTTAATAAAGGGGATTATCATTATCGGTTTAGTTCACAGTATTAAGAGTTTGTATTAAGCTTTTACGCTTCTTTTTCATTAAGATAACGGTAGAATACTGCTTTTTGTCTATTATCATCTTAATTTTTCTCCATATATGTTTTATCTCTTGGGCATAATCCCATGCAATC
>CAZOHX010000422.1:0-3471 GCA_964579315.1 uncultured Saprospiraceae bacterium | reverse complement strand
AAAGACTTTTGACCACCCCTGTTATATTTCCATCTTTACCCATACGCATTCTTTTTCGAGAAGCTTTGGCTGCCATTTTTTCAAAATCGGCGATAGTATAATTTTTACCCCCCAAAGAAAATAGAACTTTGGTGTTGGGTTCTTCCGATGGTTTCCATTTATAAGTTAAATAATCATCATTTAATCCACGAATGTATGCGTTGAGAGCTTTTGAAGATTCTTGAAATTTACCTGCGGATTTGATTTTTGTAATCATTGCATTTTTAGCTTTCTCAAATCGGCTATCTCTTTTGATTTGTGCGGCTAATTTATTTTTAGCCAATTTATACGGCAATTTCTCTTGCATTTTTATTCGCTTGATGATATGCCATCCTGCTGTAGAATGTATAGGCTTGGTATAATCTCCATCATGAGTCAATGCGAATGCTGCATCTTCAAAATTCTTTTCGTATTGATTGATCCCAAAAAAGCCCAAATCTCCACCTTTATTTGCTGTTTTTTTATCTTCAGAAAACTCTTTGGCAAGCATTTCAAAATTGCCTGTTTTTTGCAATTTAGCATAAACGGTTTGAATTCGAGTTTTTGCGACATTTGGATTTTTTTTGTCATTGGCAATGAAGATATGTGCAATTTGCATTTTGCCACGAGCTTTTCTCTTGTCTGTAACTTTTACGATGTGAAATCCAATTCTCGTTTTAAAAGGCTTGGATACTTTCCCTACGGGAGTATTGTATGCCGCATTTTCTAATTCATAAAAGCCACTAGGTAATAATGCCGTAACAAAACCGATGTTTCCACCATACGGAACAGAATTTTTATCTTCTGAATATTTTTTAACTGCATCTTCAAATGATAATCCATTATCTATTTCTTTTTTTATATCATTTATTTTTTTCCTAGTTTGAGCCATCTGTTTGATAGATGCTTCTTTAGGATTGGCAATAAAAATATGTGATATTTTCACATCCCAATTTTGTCTTTCATAAGCTTCCTTAATCAATGCTTCGGTTACATTTCTATCAATCAAGTAGGAATTAGCCAATTGTTTTCTATATCCTGCCAATTCTTTTTGCAAAGACGGGATTGTATCCAATTTCATTTCTCTAGCACGAGCTACTTTTAATTTAAATTTCTTATACAAATCAAGATATTCATTGATCGACTCTGCCGAGTAGGTAGCATTCGCTCCATTGGTTTTTTTATAAATGTAGTCAAATTCTGAAACATGTACAGGAGTATCATCTACTGTAAATAAAACTGGATCCTTTGATTGTGCAAAAACAGCATTAATACTTATCAAGAATAGTACTAAAAATAATGTTTTTTTCATAAGATAATGATTTTTTTTTGTTCTTAGGTAAAATTAAAATGGGAAAACTAAGTTTTATAGCAATGTATTTTGAATAAGAACCAATATTAATTTAATACGCAAAAGTAAACTTTTTTTGAAACAATACGAATTACATAAGCTGAAATGTATATTTCTTATGCTTATTTGTCAAACATTTGCTAAAACGTTTTCTTTTTATGCTATATTGTGGTAGAAGTACTTCGTTTTTTGGTTTCTATTGATGAATTCCTCTTTGCTTTGGGTTTGATAGTACTTGATACATAATTTTGCAGTAAAAAATAATTGCTCTAGTTTGAGAAGAAATTATGCCCCAAAAATCAAATCCCAAAAATAAAACCTTGTATATTCGATAAAATTCCATAATTATGAAATCACTTTTTACTTTTATGTGCCTTACTTTTTTTATATTCCTAAAGTTATCTGCCCATACATTTTACATTGACCCATTGAATGGGGATATAAATAATGATGGCTCTGAAAATGCACCTTGGAATACTCTGGAAGATGTGATTGCTCAGCACAAAATAGAGAGTTATCATTATTTGCCGTTACCATATACGGTAGATAGTAAATTGGAAATATTCAACCTTGATGCACCCATCCAAGCTGGTGATACGCTGATTTTACTCACTGGTTTACACGGAGATATTTTTTTAAGAGGATATTATAATACGAAAAAGATTAGTATTCTGGCAAAGGAAGGACATCAACCTGTTTTCAAAACTTTAAGAATGACATCTTGTGTAAATTGGGTAATAGATGGAATTACAATTGATCCAGAATTATACAATGAATATCCAAAAAATCGATTGGTATTTATTGAGTCGCATGGTTGGCATGGTCCCACAAAACACATTCTTCTATCGAATTGTTTAATTCAAAGTACGAGTAAACCATGGACAAAAGCTGGGGATTGGTTGAAAAAAGCAAGTGATGGAATTTACGTTATTGCAGATTCTCTTGAATTTCGAAATAATATACTCAGGAACGTAAAACATGGGATTAATCTGAAAGGAAATTATCTAAAAGCAATCCATAATAAAGTCATCAATTTTTCGGGAGATGGGGCTCGTATTTTAGGGTCTAATAATCTTTTTGAAGGAAATCTAATCAAAAACTGCTACGATGTAGATGAAAATCATGATGATGGTATTCAATCTTATACGACGGGTTCGATAACGGTGGACAATAACATCGTCAGAAATAATATCATTTTAAATTATGAAGACCCCAATCAACCCCTGCTTGGTCCACTTCAAGGTCTGGGATTTTTTGACGGTCCATATCGAAATTGGATCGTTGAAAATAATCTAATTATTGTTGACCATTGGCATGGAATTACATTTTTAGGGGGGTATGATTGTCTAATAAGAAACAATACTGTTTTAGATCCTACTCCTGATGTAAAACCTGGTCCTACATGGATTATGATTGCTGATGATAAAGATGGAACACCAAGTTCTGGCTGTATGGTTCAAAATAATGTTGCCAATAAATTTATTGTAGATGGTGTTATGGATCACAATCAAGTCTTTTTGAATACTACGGATTACCAAAACAATTTTGTTGATTATCAAATGTCAGATTTTCATCTTTTGAAGTCAAGTTTATTGATTGACAAGGGAGATTCACTAAGTGCGTCCGCTTATGATATAGAAGGCAATACAAGGACAGAAGGTACGGCACCAGATATTGGGGCGTATGAGTATATAAATCCCGTTTCAACTGACAATTTAGAACAGGAGTCTGTATTTTTATATCCAAATCCCGCTTCCGATCGATTGTTTATTATTGGCAATATAAAAGGTTATCAATTGACTGTTTTTGATGTGCATGGTAAACAAAAGATGCAATTCGTGTTGGATGGAGTTAGTAATACTCTATTTTTGAATAGGATTCCTAATGGGATTTATTTTTTGCAATTTTACAATCCATTGGATGGGGATATTTTTGTGAGGAAGTTGGTGAAATTGTAGGAGTTGAATCCCCTGACTTGGGGAACACACTAAGAAATTTTCATACTATCCAAGTATGCTTCCACATATTCCTAGTCCAATCACCAAGTAAGCGACTGAATAGACATAATATCTGTAAGCCAAGAAAAAGGCTAAATATTCAAG
>CAZOHX010000421.1:0-3491 GCA_964579315.1 uncultured Saprospiraceae bacterium | reverse complement strand
CGGAGTTAAAATATAAAATCCGCTATTTAATTTCCTTTCATTTTATGCTTTTCTTTCATTTTATGTTTCCTAGATCTTTTTAACAATTCTTTCTTGAATTGTCGATTTACTCGTTGTAGTTTGACTATTTTTTTTGCAGATAATACGGATTTCAACTGGCGGATATAGTCCTTTTTCAAATCTAGTAACTGTTGTTCTTTAGCAATACGGTCATTGATCAATGCTTCTGCTTCGGCATCTGTCATATCTTTCAACTTTTTATCGTTTTTATAAGACTGTTGAATGGCTTTCCGCTTTGCTTTGAATTGATTGGTGATTGGCCAAAATTTTTCAGCTTCGGCTTCTGTCAATTCAAGCTTTTCTGTGATAAAAGCTGTTCTTAATGCTGCTATTTTTTCACGCTTTTTTCCCTTTTTGCCATTTTGATTGGGTTGTGCATGTAAAATAGATAAACTTAAAAATAGGACTGCAAAAATTAAAAATGTCTTTTTCATAATTTGTTATGTTTGGTGAGTTAAATTTGTTCTAATTCATAATCTTCGAAATCATCTAAGATTTCGTCTAATAATTCATCATCAAGGGGATCCGTTTCATCAAAGGATACTGTGAAATCAATATCCATTTCTTCTAGTGTTTCAATGGAGAAATCGTCGATATCTTCTTCGAGATATTCGTAGATTTCTTCTTCTGTAATTTGATTTGCAATTGTTTTATAGTGTTCTGTTTTGATTTTACTTTTTTGGAAAAACCAAAATCCAGCCACCAATAACAGAGAAGTTGCTATTCCCATTGCTATTTTTGGACTATAAAAGCGTTTTATTAGTGCTATCCAAGAAGTTTTCTGGTCTGATGGTTGTGCTTTTTCAAGTACTTGATCTGCTAGGTTCTCAAAATACATAAAGGGCACTTCATCCGATTCTTTCTTCTCTATTTTCGATAGGAAAGGAGATAATGCTTCTAATTCTTTTTTAATTTCATTTTTCATGTGCTTGATTTTATGGTTGCTCATTGGCAACGAAATATTGTTCTATTTTTTTCACCGCATGGTGGTAAGAAGCTTTCAAACCACCCACGGAAGTATCTAAAATTTCTGAAATCTGCTTGTAGGTCATTTCGTCATAGTAACGCATGTTGAAAACTAGTTTTTGTTTTTCTGGCAACAAATCGATTGCTTTTTTAAGTCTAAATACAATTTGATCTGAATCAGCGTATTCTTCTGCAATTAACTTATTTTCAATTCCATTTTCGTCGTCAATTGATGTACCTTTTTGCTTTTTGTTTTTATTAATAAATGTAATCGTTTCATTGGTCGCTATTCTATACAACCATGTGTATAACTTAGAATCTTGTTTGAACTTACTAATCCCTTTATAAACTTTTATAAATGTATTTTGTACTACATCATTTGCATCTTCATGATTTTTTACCATCCTACGAATATGCCAATAAATGGGCTCTTGATATTTTTGCATCAAGATTCTAAACCCTTTTTCATATTGAGAAGGTTGGTTTAAAATTTCTAAAATTTCTTTATCCGAATTAGGTCTCAAAATTTTTAATTGATTTGTGTATATGACTTCGCAAATTGCAAATGGTTTAATGGTTTGGTTTTTTTTATGAAAAATTATGGACAAATATGTTTAATTGTTAACTCATTTGTATAAGCAACTTTCACTCAAAGTCATCTCAACTTTATAAATCACATCTTTTTATCTCTTTTCTAATAAAAATAAGATAATTTTGTACATCTTTCAAATTGAAAAAATAAATTATGATAAAAGCAAATGATCCAAACTTGACTTCTTGGGTTAAGGTAGATAAAAATAGTGATTTTCCTATCCAAAATATTCCTTTTGGTGTTTTTAATACCAAAGAAGATAGGACGCCACGTGTTTGTTCCGCTATCGGTAAGTATGTGATTGATTTACACAATTTAATGAGCCTAGGTGCTTTTAAAGGAATTAATCTCCCCGAAAATATTTTTGCAAAGGAATTTATCAATGACTTTATGGCATTGGGTAAATCTATCACTCGCAAGGTTAGAAATCGAATTTCTGATATTTTGGAAGTTGGAAGTGATTTTGCTAGTCTTTCTGGGCAGTTTTTGGTTTCTATGGATGATGCCAATTTGCTTTTGCCTGTGAAGGTGGGAGATTATACAGATTTTTATTCTAGTATTGAACATGCGACTAATTTGGGAATTATGTTTCGAGGCCCTGAAAATGCGTTGATGCCCAATTGGAGACATTTGCCTGTTGGTTATCATGGTAGGTCGTCTTCTATTGTGGTTTCTGGTACGGATATTAAGCGTCCAAAAGGACAAATGTTGCCTAAAGATTCAGATCAACCGATTTATGGCCCTTGTAAATTATTGGATTTTGAATTGGAAATGGGTTTCGTTATTGGAAAATCTACTCAATTGGGAGATACCATTTCTACTGCCGATGCAGATGAGTATATTTTCGGATTGGCGGTTTTCAATGATTGGTCTGCTCGTGATATTCAAAAATGGGAATATGTGCCTTTAGGTCCTTTTTTAGGGAAAAATTTCGCTTCAACTATCGCTCCCTGGATTGTTACTTTAGATGCTTTGCAACCTTTTAAGTTGAAAGGTCCAAAACAAGATCCCGAAGTTTTACCTTATTTACAATATGAAGGTGAAAAAAATTATGATGTGAAACTTGAAGTGATTTTGGAAACACCAACTGGGGCTCAAAAAACACTTTCAAATTCTAATTTCAAATTTATGTATTGGAATATGAATCAACAGTTGGCTCATCATACTGTAAATGGTTGTAATATCAATGTAGGTGATTTGTATGCTTCGGGAACAATTAGTGGGAAAGATGAAAATTCTTATGGATCTATGCTTGAATTGTCTAAAGCTGGAAAAATTGCTACGGAAATGCCAGATGGTACAACAAGAAAATTTATTTTAGATGGCGATACTATAATTATGAAAGGGTATTGCGAAAATAATGGAGTACGTATAGGCTTTGGTGAAGCGGTAGGGAAAATTCTGCCTGCTGATTAATTTCATAGGTGTTATTTAAACAAATTGCATTCCCTATCGTATTTATAGAACATAGATAAAATTTAAAATAATAATATGGTAACTGAAAAAATTATGAATAAAGAATTCTTAAAAGAATTGGGTCTTCAAGATCAAAACAATGGAACTGTTACAGGAAAAAAATCTTCTTCTTCGAATGATTATATCAAATCATTTTCTCCTGTAGATGGTGAGTATATTGGTTCTGTAAGTGTGACTTCCAGAGCTGAATATGATAAATTGATTGAAACATCTCAAAATGCTTTTCAATCTTGGATGAAAATTCCAGCTCCACAGCGTGGTGAAATCGTTAGACAATACGGAGATAAATTGCGAAAATATAAAGCCGCTCTTGGTAAATTGGTTTCTTATGAAATGGGAAAAAGTTATCAAGAAGGGCTTGGCGAAGTACAAGAAATGATTGATATCTGTGATTTTG
>CAZOHX010000420.1:0-3495 GCA_964579315.1 uncultured Saprospiraceae bacterium | reverse complement strand
AGTACTTTGGGGAATTGGATGGCCGATTTGATTCAGGCTAAAGCAAGAGATTATTTTAATGAAAAAATAGACTTAGCGGCTCAAAATTATGGTAGTATCCGAATACCTTCCTTACAAAAAGGAGATATTACCACGGGCAAAATATATGAACTGATGCCATTTGAAAACAGAATGGTTTTGTTGTATATTAAAGGCAGTACTTTGCAACAATTTTTTGATAGGATGGCACGGGCAGGAGGTTGGCCCATAAGTCAGTCTGTGAAGTATAAAATTGAAAATGAGAAAGCCAAAGAGATATATATAGGTGTCGAAAAATTGGACTTGGAAAAAACATATAGATTGGCATTGCCTGATTATATTGCCAATGGCGGAGATAATTGTGATTTTTTTAAAGGTGTTGATCGTAGAGAAAGTCCAAAATTGGTAAGAGAAGCTATTTTTGAATACATTCAAGAGCATCCAAAAATTGTTGCTAAAATTCAGGGGCGAGTTTTAGTTCAATAAGAATATATTCAATTCATCATTTAACCATCTGTAATGAAAAGAAGATCATTTATTAAAAAAGTAGGCTTAGGAAGTGCATTAATCGGGGTTGGGGCAGTACCTTTAAAGGCATTTTCAAGACCAGAATTCACAAAATTAACCATTTTGCATACCAATGATGTACACAGTCATGTGGATCCTTTTCCGATGGATGGTGGAAAATATCAAGGATTGGGCGGTGCAGTTAGGCGTGCGGCGATGATAGATAAAGTGAGGTCTGAAGAGTCCCATGTTTTATTGTTGGATGCAGGAGATATTTTTCAAGGAACGCCCTATTTTAATAAATTTGGAGGAGAATTGGACATGAAATTGATGTCCAAGATGAGATATGATGCAGCTACGATTGGAAATCATGATTTTGATGCAGGGATTGATGGTTTGGAGAAGCAATTGAAACATGCAAATTTTCCAATTTTGATTGCCAATTATGATTTTTCAGACACCGTTATGGCAGAAAAAACGAAATCTTATAAGACTTTTGAAAGAGGAGGGATAAAAATTGGTGTGTTTGGAATCGGTATAGAATTAGATGGATTAGTACCCAATAGTTTGTTTTTAAAGACCCGCTATTTAGATCCAATTGAAATCGCCAATCGCACCGCAAAATTTTTAAAATATCAAGAAAAATGTGATTATATAATCTGTTTATCTCACTTGGGTTATCAATATAAACGTACAAAAGTTTCAGATATAGCATTGGCAAAGGAGAGTGAGGGTATTGATTTGATTATCGGAGGTCACACACATACTTTTATGGATAAACCAGACGAAATTCAAAATAAAATTGGAGAAAAAGTACTCATCAATCAAGTAGGTTGGGCTGGAATTATGTTGGGTAGATTAGATGTTTACTTTGAAAAAAATTATCGTGGAAATTGTACAACTTGTGACAATATAACATTGAAATAGGTCAATAATTTGTATGTTTTTTTTAGTTTTGAAACAAAAATTTTGAATTGCCTAGTATTTTTAGGTACTATTCTTTTAAGAAAAAAAAATATATAAAATTCATCAAATAATTTTTCCATTTATGGAAATTTTTACGTTACTTTGTAGCCCTAATTAACCGAAAGGAAAATAGGATAAAATCTAGAGACATGTATCATTTTTTTCATTCCCATGACGAAATATTGTCTCTAAAGGTTTGAAAATCAATATACTATAAAAATAAACATATTTGAGTTTGGCACTTTTGTCAACTTGGAGAGAAACATACTACGCAGAAATGAAAAATTCTTTAACGGTCTGGAACAATTGCTTGGACATCATTCGCAAGAATGTGAATGTTCAGAGTTTCAAGACGTGGTTTGAACCTATCAAACCTGTTGCGTTGGAGAAAAGTGCATTGACTATCCAAGTTCCAAATAAGTTTTTTTATGAATGGTTGGAAGAGCATTATGTGTCACTTTTAAAGATGACTATTCGTAAGGAATTGGGAGATAAAGGAAGTTTGAGATATCAAATTGTATTGGATGATAAAAAGGGTAAAACTGTTTCGCCAAGTTTGGCTCCAAAAGTTGAATCAAATACTTTTTCAAAATCGAAAAAAGAGTCAATGCTACGGGAATAAAGAATCCTTTTGTGATTCCAGGCATTAAAAATGTGAGAATTGATTCTCAACTAAATCCAAATTATACTTTTGATACGTTTATTGAAGGAGATTGCAATCGCTTGGCACGATCTGCGGGATTGGCCGTAGCAAAAAAGCCTGGAAAAACGGCTTTTAACCCATTGGTGGTATTTGGATCTGTAGGTTTAGGTAAAACGCATTTGGCACAAGCCATAGGAAATGAAGTAGTCACTCGTTTTGATGATAAAACGGTGCTGTATGTTACCTCCGAGAAATTCACGAATCAAATCATTGAGTCGATAAGAAATAATGCGGTCAACGATTTTGTAAATTTTTATCAACTGATTGATGTCTTGATTATTGATGATATTCAGTTTTTAGCGAATAAAACAAAGACCCAAGAGATATTCTTTCATATTTTCAATCAATTGCACCAAAGTGGTAAACAATTGGTGATTACAACGGATCGCCCACCCAAAGATTTGGATGGAATGGAAGAACGATTACTTTCTCGATTCAAATGGGGATTATCTGCAGATTTGCAGGTGCCTGATTTTGAAACAAGAATGGCAATTCTTGGAAATAAAATGAAAAATGAAGGCGTCGATGTTCCACATGATGTTTTGGAATTTATCGCGTACAATATAAAGACCAATGTCCGTGAGTTGGAAGGCGTATTGGTTTCCCTCATCGCTCAATCTTCTCTGAATCAGCGAAAAATTGATATTGATTTGGCAAGAGAAGTAGTTCAAAGTATTGTAAATCAAGTAGATAAAGAAATTACTGTTGACTTTATTCAGAAATTAGTTGCAGAACATTTTAATATTCCTGTATCAAAACTTTCCGAACAAACACGTAAGAGAGAGATTGTTATCGCACGACAACTTTCCATGTACTTATCCAAAAAAATGACAACCAATTCGCTCCAATCTATCGGTAAGCAATTTGGTGGTCGAGACCACAGTACCGTTATCTATTCCTGTCGCTCAGTAGAAGATCATCTCCAGACAGATGAATCTTATAAAAATGAAGTTTCTAAAATCGAGAAAAAAATCAATATGAGTGTTAATGATTATTAATTGTTAATTATTAATTTCCTTCTAATGAAGACTTTTTTCCTTTGAGTAGATTTCTCTCCTTTTGAAAGAAAATCCAAATAACCCTTTTTATAATTTTAAATTACGAATTACGAATTACGAATTATGAATTATGAATTATCCCAAAATCATGATTTTTCTTATTTGAGTAAATATCTTCTTTCTAAGAAAATCCAAATAACCCTTTTTTTTTAATTAGGAATTGAGAATTAGGAATTACGAATTATCCAAAAATCAAGATTTTTCTTATTAGAGTAAATCTCATTCTTTAAGAAATATCAGCTC
>CAZOHX010000419.1:0-3497 GCA_964579315.1 uncultured Saprospiraceae bacterium | reverse complement strand
CTAATTGTTGAAGACCATGCTTCAAATTATTTCTTATTCGAGGGAAAAACGTAGGCGGGGCAGGTTATGTTGTGGAATTTTATTAGATAGATTTTGGGCAAAATGTATCAAAAAAGATATATGTAAATGCATGTATCCACCTACTTAAAAGCAGTCTGAACACAAATTCTTTTTATTCCTTATGTATAAATTCATCAAATTGACTATATTTGACAAAAAAAAGTTATGAAATCAATTCAAAAGCAAATTTTAGTACTTATTTTAGGAGGATTATTTTGCATTCCAATGCAAGCTCAGACAGGCTTTGCTTCCTATTATTCAGACATGTTTCAAGGTAGAAAAACCGCAAGTGGTGAGTTGTATAATAAAGATGCAATGACCGCTGCACATAGAACTTTACCTTTTGGAACAATTCTTAGAGTGACTCGATTAGACAACAATATGTCTGTTATTGTAAAAGTAAATGATCGAGGACCTTATGCCAAAGATCGAATTGTAGATATATCTAAAAAAGCAGCCCTTGGTTTGGATTTAGTTAATGCAGGTGTTGCAAAAGTAAAAATTGAAAAAGTGGATAAGTCTATGTATTTAGATGGGGCACAGCCTACAACAAGTGTATCAACGGTTCCGAAGGCATATGACTCCATGGCATCAAAAGGGGAGAGTGCTTCATCATCGAGCAATTCAGTTTACACCATACCGAATAGTTTTGGGGTGCAAGTAGGCTCTTTTTCCAATTACAATAATGCTTTAAATCAGATGAAAGCATTGAAAAATAGTGCTATTTCCAATGCAATGATTAATTTAGTTCAACAATCGAATGGAACAACTTTATACAAAATCGTTTTAGGTCCTTTTGCAGATAGAGCATCTGCAAATGCTTATAAATCTAGCATTAAAAACAATCATAAAATGGCAGGTTTTATCGTTGATTTAAATGGGAAGTCATTTCTTGCATTGTAATTTTTCAATAAAATTTAAATTTGAATGAGAAAACCTATTGGATTTTTGACTTGGGTCATCCTATTGCTGTTTGTTTCTCAAATCGATGCTCAAGTTGGTTTGGCATCTTATTATGCAGATGATTTTCAAGGAAGAAAAACAGCAAGTGGCGAAAAATATGATAAAAATGCCTTAACAGCGGCTCATAAAGAGTTTCCTTTTGGCAGTTATATCCGTGTGACTCGTTTGGATAATAATAAGTCAGTCGTGGTCAAAGTCAATGATCGAGGACCCTATTTTGAAGGATATGTGGTGGATTTATCTCGACGAGCAGCACAGGCATTGGGTATCATAGAAATTGGCGTAGCAAAGGTAAAAGTAGAAATAGAAAAAAATCCACCAAAGGAAAAGCCAATTGTTAAAAATATTGAAACTGGTACTATTCCAGATGCTTATGAAATTCCAGATAAAGTCAAGGAAAAAGTAGCTGCCAACGAATCGAAACCTATCGAAAAAGTTATCTATGTAGATCCTAAAAAAGGAGAAACAAAAGAAGTCTTAGTGAGTAAAGGAATCCCTGAAAAAAAAGAAATTCCTGCACCCAAAAAGAAAACTGTTGCTAAAAAAGCAACTCCTAAAAAAGTGGTTAAAAAAGAAACCGTAGCTAAAGTTGAGAAAAAGCAATCCACATTCAAGTATCTTACTGATAAAAACTTTGAGACCTACGATTTATATAAAATTGAATTGAAACGTCCTCGAAAGGAAGGCTATGGAGTACAAATCGGTACTTTTGCAAAATATCAGAATGTACTTAAGCAAATTGCTATTTTACAAGGTAAATCTTTCGATAATATCCTAGTCAGTATAGAAAAACAGGATAAAGGAAATGCTTTGTATAGAGTTATTCTAGGTCCTTTTTCCAATAGGGATAAAGCTACACATTATCAAAAGAGTGCGGCTAAACGATATAAATTAAAAGGTTTTGTCGTTGATTTGTCTCGATTGCATTATGAATAATTGTGAAAAAATAGAATATGGCTGCGTAGTTCAATGGATAGAACAAGCGTTTCCTAAACGTTAGATCCAAGTTCGATTCTTGGCGCGGCTACTAAGTTTTCTAAGATTTTTCGAGCAAAAAAGCATCCATTAAAACCAGTGCGGCCATAGCTTCCACAATGGGTACTGCCCTAGGGACAACACATGGGTCATGACGACCTTTTCCTTGAATAGTTACCGTATTTCCATCCATATCAACAGATGTTTGATCTTGAAGAATAGTGGCAACAGGCTTGAATGCTACTCTAAAATAAATATCCATACCATTGGAAATTCCACCTTGGATGCCTCCAGAATGGTTTGTTCTTGTTTTTATCGTACCTTGGTCGTTGTAAAATTCATCATTGTGTTCAGACCCCTTCATTTCCACCCCCTTAAATCCACTACCATATTCAAATCCTTTACAAGCATTGATAGAAAGCATGGCTTTTGCCAAATCTGCGTGTAATTTGTCAAAAACGGGGTTTCCCAAACCAACAGGAGCACCTTTAATGACACAATTGACTACGCCACCAATTGTATCTCCTGCTTTTTTGATGGTTTTTATATAATCAATCATTTGTGCTGCAATTTTGGAATCAGGACAACGAACGATATTCTCCTCAGTTTGGGATAAATCTAATAAATTATAGTCACTATGACAAGCAATCGATCCGACTTGACTCACATAAGCATTAATTTCAATGCCTTTAGACAATAAAAATAATTTGGCAATAGCACCCGCAGCAACTCTTGCGGCGGTTTCTCTAGCAGATGACCGTCCACCCCCGCGATAATCTCGATTGCCATATTTTTTTGCATAAGTGAAGTCCGCATGCGAAGGACGAAAGGCATCTTTGATATGGCTATAATCCTTTGAACGATGATCTTTATTGCGAATGAGTAAGGCAATAGGTGTGCCCGTGGATTTTCCTTCAAAAACACCAGATAAAATCTCCACCAAATCACCTTCTTTTCTTTGAGTGACAATACTGGATTGACCAGGTTTTCGCCTATCTAATTCTTTTTGAATAAATTGAATATCAATATCCAAATTAGGGGGACAACCATCAATCACTACACCTATGGCAGGTCCGTGAGATGCTCCAAAAGTGGTGATTGTAAATATTTTGCCAAATGAATTTCCGCCCAAGATTATAAGTTTAAGTTATGTAGTATTGTATGGTAACGAAATAACTTTCTTAAAAGTTGAGATTAAACTTTATTTTTAGCGGCTAGTTGTAAAAAAAAATGGAGCAATTGGGATGATTTGCTTTGAAATGAAATAGATGATTTCTACACACAAAATACCATCGAGATTACAGTTAACTTATTTTGCCAAATTATAAATTAGTTATATAATCTGAAAGTAGAATTCCTCATTTGGTCAAAATGCCTAATTAACGTCAATTGTTAGGAAAATACTTGACAATCAACACTTTATCCCCATCATAAAAATACCTATTGGCATTAAAATGTTAAAATATATACAAAAATTTTGTACTATAAAATATTTTCCA
>CAZOHX010000418.1:0-3498 GCA_964579315.1 uncultured Saprospiraceae bacterium | reverse complement strand
GATTAAATTGATGATTATCTTCACATTTTCCTTGGATGATGTTGTTTGGGATGCAGTTGTAAAAATTGTTGTTGTCTAGGTATAGCCAGTTTAGATTTTCAATAGTCCCGATTTCTTCGGGGATGTTTCCTGTTAGATTGTTGTTTGAAATACGTAAATCTACCAAGTCGGTAAGCGTTCCAAGATTTTCGGGAATTTTTCCGCTGAGATTATTCTGACTTAAATTAAGCGAAATTAATCCATTAATATTAGAAATTTCATTAGGTATATTACCTGATAAATGATTAACTTGAAGTTTTAAACTGGTAAGCTGATTGAGTTGACCAATTTCTTTTGGAATTTTGCCTGTTAATTCATTTTCATTAAGTGCAAGACGCTGTAGTTTTGTTAACAAACCTATACTAGATGGAATTGTACCTGATAATTTATTTCTGGAAAGGTTTATTCCTTTTAGAGATATTAAATTTCCTATTTCATTGGGAATCTCTGAATCAAGTTGACAATTTGCAATATTGAGATCGTTTAAATTTATCAATTGACCTATTTCTTTTGGAATTTTTCCTGAAATAGGATTGTCGGATATGTCTAAATGTTTTAATTCTAGTAAACTTCCAATCTCTGGTGGAATATGTCCATCTAATTGGTTATTTCTCAATTCTAATTGTTCAACACATCCTTCAATATTTGTTGTTACTCCATACCAATCTCCAATGTATTGTACGCTACCCCAATTATTATGATAGAACCAATTATTCCCCTTTGTGGACGCATATAAATGCATAAGTGCTGTCGAATCTCTAAGTCTGCAACTAGGAATTGGCGAACAACCGCAGTCATTATCAATTACTTCTCCAATTGTATTGGGATTTCCATCATCGCATGGAGCACCTTTTTGGGTTAAACCATTACAGATGTTATCAATATCACCTTGATACGGGAGTAAAGGATTGTTTTTAAAATTATATCCATGAGAATAATAGTCTTGAATTGTATCTAATCCATTTTGGCAAAGATTTAGCATTGTGCTAGGAAAGCATCCTGATAAATTATTATTTTGAAGATAAATGGATGGAAAGCCCGATCTATCTCCTAATGAAAATGGAATTGAACCTGAAAGGTTATTATCATTGAAAGCCAGTTTTGAAAAAGAAACGACATATTCACGCGTTTCCTCATAAAACTTGCCGAATGTGTTTGGAATTTGTCCTGTTAATTTGTTGTGACTAAGGTCTAATATAGTCTTGGTGTTATTCATATTTCCTAGTTCAGGTGGAATAATTCCAGTGAGATTATTATAACTGAGATTGAGATAATCAATATAAATGAAATTTTCAAATGTTTTGGGAATGGAGCCATCTAACTGATTATTATTTAATTTTAAATTAAGAATTTTCTTAATTTGACCTAAGCTGCTTGGAATATGCCCAGAAAGATTGTTGAAAGACAAATTAAGGTAATCTAAATCTGATAAATCAGATAATTCACTTGGGATATGTCCAGTAAGTTTGTTTTTATTTAAGTAAAGGTATCTTAATTTTTGAAGTTGACCTATGGATGATGGAATTGATCCAGTGAATTGGTTGTTGCTAAGCAAAAGGGAGTTAAGATTTTTTAATTGTCCTATTTCTATTGGTATGCTTCCAGATATTTTGTTTTCGTATAGATATAAATTTTGTATTTTTTCAAGTAATGCAATTTCAGAAGGAAAAATTCCTTTTAGGTTGTTTGTATGTAAATCAAGTTGTAAAACATATCCATTTTCATCCAAAATAACTCCTTCCCAATGACCCATTTGCTTGAAATCGCCCCAATGTTTTTGTCTAAACCAGTTTGGTCCATCAAGTTTATTATAGATTTTCATCAAAATTAAGTGTGAATTAATAATGATTGAATTTGTGTCAAAAGTCCCAATACAATTACAGTTGTTATCAATTATGTCATTAAAAGTTAATGAATTGTTATCATTACAGGGTGCTCCTATTTGTGTATTTCCGTTACATAAACTATCTAATTGACCAAAAAAGGATAGTGAAATATTATTAGAAAAATTGAACCCTTTTGCACATGCCTGATTTACTAAATCGTCGGGGATGCATCCTGATAGATTATTCTCGTGCAAGTCTAAGCTATCCAAATTCATGGACGCTAAAATTTCAGGAATCCTTCCTGTTAACTCATTTTTAGACAAATCTAAAACCTTTAGTTTAGGTAATTGCTCAATTTCATAAGGAATATAATTTGAAAATAAATTATTAGAAAGCCTTAAGGTTACAAGATTAGTTAAATTTTTTATCTCACTAGGTATTGCATTTTTCAAGCTGTTTAGTGTAAGGTCTAAGTGCTCTAATTGCATTAATTGAGTAAAAGGAGATAAAGTACCATAACAAGAATTATGACTAAAATTGACGCTTTTTAATCGAGAAAGCCCATTCAAATCATCAGGAATAAGACCATATAATCCATTATTTTCCAAATTTAATTCCACTACACATCCAAAACTGTCAGTGGTTACACCAAACCATTGGTTTAAGGGTTTATCAGACTCCCAATTGTCTTTTTGTTTCCATCCATATTCAATATTGTGTGTGGATTTGTATAATTGGTTAAGAATTTCTCGTTGCTGACTTGTATCACATTGAGAATGGATTTTAATTGAGCCTACAAAAAGTAATAGAAGTGGTAAAAAGAATTTTTTCATGGTTTTGTAATTTTAGTACAATGAATTTACATTTATTGTATGATAAGTTTTTTGGTTGTTAAAATTTTTCCGTTTTGTACTATTTTACAAAAATACACCCCACGCTCAAATCCAGAAACATCCATTTCAACATCTTGTTCAAATTCAGGAATATGTACATCTCGTACATGCCTTCCCATCACATCATATATCTGAATATCTACTGCTTTTTGTATAGTCTCATTGACTTTTGAAAAGATAATATACTTGGATGTTGGATTGGGAAATATATTAATATCTAGACTTTTTGAGGAAATATAGTCCACGTCGGTTGTGATGCAATCTGATTCTTCTATACATCCATCTGCTGTTATTTTCATGAGGAACCCAAATGTTCTTCCTTGATTTGGACCTTCTATGGATGTTGCCCAACCACAAGTTATAATGCTACCACTAGGCATTACTTTGGTACTATGAGGTATATTAACTCCACCCCAAGGTTGATTTGGATAAGCTTGATCTCCCTCACGTTTCCAAATCATATTTCCATTGACATCAAATTTATAATGTAATGGATTTACACCATACATTCCTGAAGTAATAAAATTACCATCCTTTGTTTGTTTTAGATTTATTAAAACCTGACCTTGGCCTCTTATTCCAATCCTTTTTTTCCAAATGATATTGAAATCTTCATCCATTCGGAAAATGACGGGTTGTAAAATACTTTCTCCAGTCTCTTTTTTGAATGAAAATTCCCTTGTTGCACAGATCCAAGTTTTATCATATAAATATATAAAATCAACAATTTGACCAAGATG